>JAUNWB010000197.1 GCA_030540535.1 Elusimicrobiales bacterium | reverse complement strand
AAACCGGCTGCTAAAAAAACTGCAAAGAAAAAATAATTTAGTTTAAAACAAAAAATACCGCCGGGCAGCAAACCGGCGGTATTTTTTTGCCTTATTTAGGCTAAAAAGGGATTCCGGGGTCTTTTTAAAAAGGTTTTCCTAAGGGGTTGTATTGTTTTTTTTTTTTGATAACATGGGGATAATTCTGAATAGAAGGGGGATAAGTCCTATGTATCAAAATGCCGCTATGCTGAAACCCTGCGGGTCGCCTTTGCAGCATCCATATCAAACAAGAATACAACTTAATAAACAGGCTGGAGCCCGGAACTGGCGGCGCACAGCGTTCCGGGATGACAACAAAGTGAATGGTTTTACGCTTATCGAGTTATTAGTCGTTGTCTTAATCATCGGTATTTTATCTTCGCTGGCGCTGCCGCAGTACACACGGGCGGTATGGAAAGCGCGCACCGCACCGCTGCGGTTGGCGTTGGCGGAAGTCAAACGGGCGGAACAGGAGTATAAGCTGGCAAACGGAGAAATGCCTTCTTCCGTTGCGGCCATGGCTGACTTTTTAGAAATGCCCCAACGCCCGGACGGAAGTTTCGGGCGGGGAGATTTTAAAGTGGGATTAAGTAATGATTCGTATTCCGTACATTATTTGACGGCTTTATTTTCCGAAGGGCCGTATGCGGGTTCCGGCCTGGCTTATGTGTATTACAGCCGGGCTTTATCGGGAATCACGGACTGCGTAATTTGTTATGAAAATACGCCGCAACAAGGTGCGTTTTGCGAAAAATTACTCGGCGCCACGCACATCCGTAATACATATGGCGTACGATTTTACAAACTGCCGGATTCCTCGTGTAATTAAGGTTGCATTTTTCTTGTTGGTATAGAAGATTACTAAGTTCCGCCGGGCAGCAAACCGGCGGTATTTTTTGCTGTGTTTCGGTCTAAAAGGGCTTGATTGGCGGTTTTTTAAGCAGGTTTTGCGGAGGGGTTGACCCGTTTTTTTTTTTGATAACATGAGAGCGTTCCGTAATGTTTTTGCTCGGGAGTTTTCTGATAGTCATTTTTTCTTTTAAAAACAGCCAATTCCGGGCAGAAACGAATTGGAATGACTTTTCTTTTAAAGGGAGATTTAAATATGAAAGGTTTTACGCTGATAGAACTGTTAGTGGTGGTTTTGATTATCGGTATTTTGTCGGCGGTGGCGCTGCCCCAGTATCAGACTGCCGTGCAGAAGGCGCGTATGACGGAAGCGTTAACGATAATGAAAAAAGTAATGGATAATGCCACGATATGCGTGCTGGCCGATCCGAGCGGAGATTGTGAGTGGTTTGACGGACTTGAACAACAGGGGACGATACTGGATGGCGGGAATACCTTGGATGCTAAAAATTTTAAATTTATGATGTACTTCGGGCCTTCCGTGTTTGCTTGGCCTAAATATGCCGGAGATGCGGATAATCCCGATTATTGGTTTTGGCTGATTTCGGAAACGGCTCTTTCTCCGACGGAATCCGTAGGAACCCGCGCTTGTTTGCCTAAAAATGATAAAGGAACCGCATTTTGCACAAAGCTGGGTGGAAAGTATGTGGCGGATTTATATAGCGGCGGGCCGGCGTATGTGTTTTAGAAAAAATTAAAATAAAAAAGCATGCCTGTTACGCCATGCTTTTTAAGAATAAAACTGTTTGAGTTGGCTGCGCTGGGAGATTGCGGTTCGCGCTTCTTCGGCGGTTTCTGCAATAACGCACAAGTCGGCTCCTTTGAGGGAAAATTCAAAGAGAGATTAAAATGCCGTTTGTAACTGGAGGCGGTTTGCGTTTTCCGTCCAAAAGTTGATTTAAATTTTTTCTTTTGATAGCATATATACGTTCATCGGAGGCTGATAATCGCAATTATCACGGCCGGATAAGATGTCGGGTGCGCCCGATTCTTATCCGGCCTTTTTTACGTTTTATGGGGTATATATGAAGCAAAAAAATAAACAAGCATTGGATTTTACGGAAGGAAATATCGGCGGCCCGATGGTGCGTTTTGCACTGCCGGTGCTGCTTGCTATGTTTTTACAGGTAACGTACGGGGCGGTGGACGTGCTGGTCGTCGGTCTGTTCGGTACGCCGGCGGACGTATCGGCTGTGTCCACGGGCAGCCAAATTTTGCAGACGCTTACGCTGCTTATTGTTGGGCTTTCTGTCGGCACGACGGTGCTTTTGGGGCGGAAACTGGGGGAAAAACGTTTCCGCGCGGCCGGGAAAGTGGTAGGCGCGAGTATCTTTTTATTTGCCCTGTTGGGGCTGGTAATGACGGCGGGCGTTTGTTGGGGGGCGGAAGCGTTGAGTTCCCTCATGCACGCCCCGGCGGAAGCGTTTGATTTAACGGCGCGATACGTGCGTATTTGCGGCGCGGGTTTGGCGTTTATTATCGCTTATAACGTGCTGGGCGGCGTATTTCGCGGGATGGGGAACTCCAAGGTGCCGATGTATACGGCGGCGGTGGCGTGCGCGTTCAACGTGGTGGGCGATTTTGTGTTTGTGGCGTGGCTGCATATGGGAGTAACGGGCGCGGCGCTGGCGACGGTGCTGGCGCAGGTGTTCAGCGTGGTGCTATCGTGGTTTTTTATCCGTTCGGCGGGCGTTTCGTTCGAACTTCGGCGCAGTTATATTTGCTTTAATTTTCGGATGATTAAAGAAATTATTTTGGTGGGCGCTCCCGTGGCGTTGCAGGACTTATTGGTAAGCATTTCTTTTTTAGTCGTGCTGGCGATTGTTAACGGGATGGGCGTAATCGCTTCGGCCGGGGTGGGCGTTGCGGAAAAATTATGCGGGTTTATTATGCTGGTTCCGTCGGCGTATATGCAGTATATGGCCGTATTTACGGCGCAGAACATGGGGGCGCGCAAACCCCAGCGCGCGCCGTGCGCTTAAGTATTGTATGTGGTCTTCGCTGGCGGTAGGGATTCCGATGGGGGCGATTTGCTTCTTTTACGGGGCTATTCCGGCCGGCTGGTTTGCGGCGGATGCGGCGGTGGTGGACGCGGCGGCGCAGTATTTGCGCGCCTATGCGCTGGATTGTGTCATCGTGTCGTTTTTATTTTGCTTTATCGGGTATTTTAACGGGCGCGAAAAAACGGCTTTCGTGTTATTTCAGGGGCTGACGGGTGCGTTTTTGGTGCGTATTCCCGTTTCGTACGTGATGAGTATTACGCCGGGCGCAACGCTTTTTGACATCGGCCTCGCCTCCCCCTGTGCCACCGTTGTGCAGCTGGTGCTTTGCGTGCTGTTTTTGGCCCGTCTTAGAAAACGCCGCAAAGCGGGGCTTGAGCTGGCCCCCGCTTCCTAATCCCCGGGGCAGGCCGCCTCGTGCCCGCACGTTGCGCGCCACACCTTGCGGGCCGCACGCTGCGCGCCGCCCTCTGTCCCCGGCAAGTGTTGTTACGTGGCTAAGCGGCATTTCCTAAACAGTGTGGCTCCATTAGTCAAAAGAGCGCGGACAATCTCCGCGGCCTGGAAGGCCTTGACCCGTTTTTTTTTTTTGATAACA
>JAUNWB010000196.1 GCA_030540535.1 Elusimicrobiales bacterium | reverse complement strand
GGGGATGACCATGGCCGAAAAGGGGTACCTGCGTATCGGAAAAATCTCCAGCTTCGACTATGCCAAAGGCACCGCCAAAATCACCTACGAGGACAAGAACGACAGCACCACCGCTTTCTTCTCCTTCCTCGCTTGGCAGTACTGGATGCCAAAAATCGGGGACCAGGTACTCGTGGCCCATCTCTCCAACGGGACCTGCGCCGCCACCATCCTCGGCCCCGTCTGGCACGACGGCCACCGCCCCCCGGAGGGCTTCGAGGGCCTCTACCGGAAGGAGTACAGCAACGAAACCGGGGCCGCCTTCGAGCGCTACGACGCCAAGGCGGGAGCCTACAGCGAAACCATCACCGGCACCATGACCATCAAGCCCACCGGCACATGGAAGCTCCAGGTCGGAGCCGCCACCATCACCGTCAACCCGGACGGCAGCGTGGCGGTCACAGCCCCCGGCGGCGTAACCATCAACACCCCCTCCGTCCAAGTTACCGGGGACGTGATAGCCGGAGGCGTCAGCCTTCAGAACCACACCCACGGCTGCGGCATGGGAGGAACGCAGAAGCCTCAGTAGAAAAGGAGGGATGACCCGTGGCAATCGGCAACTGGGGGACCGACATCATCTTCACCGTCAGCGACCGGAAGGTCCAGACCTTAAAGGACATGACCCGGACCATCAGCTCCGAGTGGGCAACCCACAGCAGGGTCGGCCTGAAAGACCAGGTGGAATATCTCCGCCCATCCCTTCAGAAGATCACCTTCACCATGGAGCTGGACGCCCACCTCGGCGTCCGGCCCAGGGCCACCCTGGACAAGCTGGAGGCCCTGACAGAACGGGGGACCGTCAACGCCCTGGTCATGGGCGGCAGGAGGATAGGCCGCTACAAGTGGCGGATCACCGACCTCAGCGAAGCCTGGGAGATCGTCTACAACCGGGGCGAGCTGGTCCGGGCCAAGGTCAATGTCACCATGCAGGAATATTTGTGAAGGGGGCTGGCCCATGGACCTGTCAAACATTCAAATCTCATTCGCCTACGGGGAGGGGGACGAAGCGGAGCGCCGGGAGGTCCTGCGAAACGTGCAGACCATCCTCACCACCCCGCTCGGCACCTGCCCCCTCTACCGGGACTTCGGCATCGACACCTCCGTCCTGGACGCCCCCATCGACGTGGCCCAGAACCTGCTTGCTGTAGAGATCATGGACGCCGTGGAGCGCTGGGAGCCTCGTGTCAGAGTGACCGACGTCACCTGCACGGCAGACGAAAACGGAAAATTAAGGACAAAGGTGGTGCTTTCCGATGGATAACCTCCTGAAATCTGTCTTTGACCTCCCAGACGTCTCCTTCATTGAGAACGATACCCTGGAGGCCATGATGGAGCGGCTGGTCTCCAACTATGAAAAGCGATACAAGGAAGTCACCGGGAAGACCGTCAGCCTGAGCGCTGCGGACCCGGTACGGGTCCAGCTCTACGCCATAGCCCTGGACCTCTACCAAATAGAGCAGTATGTGGACCGGGCCGGGAAGCAGGACCTTCTCAAATACAGCTACGGAGAGTTCCTGGACAACCTGGCGGCAAACCGGGGCGTCACCCGGCAGCAGCCCTCGAAGGCCCGGACTACCATCCGCTTCACCCTATCCGAACCGAGGGACTACGCCATCGGCATCCCCGCCGGTACCAGAGTGACCAACGGCGACGGCGTTTACTTCATGGTCGAGGAATACAGCGAAGCCCCCGCCGGAGCCAAGTACGTCGACGTCGACGCCGTATGCACCGCCCAGGGGATCGCCGGAAACAAGCTCCTGAAGGGGCAGCTCAATATCCTGGCGGACCCACTGCCCTATGTGGAAAGCGTCTCCAACATCACAGAGACGGCGGGAGGGGCAGATCTGGAGGACGACGACAGCCTCGCAGAGCGGACCTACCTGGCCCCCTCCGGCTACAGCACAGCGGGGCCGGAGGACGCCTACAGCTACTGGACACGGACCTACAACACCGACATCGGCTCCGTCCGCCCCACCACACCGGAACCCGGCAAGGCCACCATCTACATCCTCATGCAGGACGGCACCCTCCCAAAGGAGGAAGTCATCACCGGCCTTGAAGAATTTCTCCGGGACCGGAACATCCGGCCCATGACGGACCTTGTGACGGTAGCGCCCCCGGCAGTCAAGACCTTCGACCTGGACCTGGCCTACACCATCGACCGCTCCAACCAGGCCCAGGCGGCCACCATCCAGGCGAAGGTGGAGGCGGCGGTGGACGCATACATCCAATGGCAGACCACACAGATCGGGCGGGACATCGACCCCACAGAGCTGATCCACAGAGTACGGGAGGCGGGGGCCAAGCACCCGGTGGCAAGAAGCCCCACCTTTGCAACCGTAGCCGACACCGAGGTGGCCCAGCTCGGCACCCGCCAAGTGGCCGATGGAGGGCTGGAAGATGACTGAACTCTACAACGGTCAGATCACCGACCTACTGAACAACGGCCTCCGCTATAACCCGGAGACCATCTCCATCAGCTACGCCATCCTGCAGGAGAAGCGGCGTATCCTGGCCCTGGCGGCCCAGACCCGCCTCATGTCGGCCATAGATACCCTCAGCGAAAGCACCCTGGACTATCTGGCCGTAGAACTGCGGACCCCAGCCTACCGGCAGAGCCACCCCATAGAGACCAAGCGCAAACTGGTGGCCGGGACCATCCCCTTCTATGCCAAGCTCGGCACACCGGCGGCGGTGGACATCGTGATCGACGCCATCTTTGCCGGAGGCCATACGGAAGAATGGTTCGAGTACGGTGGAGAGCCGCACCATTTCAGAGTGGCCGTCAATGTCACCGGCCAGACCATAGACCTCAGCGAGACAGAGGAAATGCGCCGCATGGTCAACGCCACCAAGCGCCTCACCAGCTGGCTCGACGAACTGCACTATGTCCTGGAGGCCAGCGCCCCCGCCATCCTGCATCTCGGCGGAGCGATGGCCACGGCGGTCCGCTTCCCGGTACCGGAGGCCACGGACGCCTTCGCCTTCGAGGATACAGCCCACCTGGGCGGCGGCGTAGCCGTGGCGGCAAAGATACCTGTCCCGGAGGCCCAGGACACCTTCAGCTTCCAGGACACCCTCGGCACCGGCGGCAGCAGCGGCCTTGTGGCCACGCTCCCCATCCCGGAGCAGCCGGACCGCCCGGAATTTCGCTCCCACGCCCAGCTGGGCGGCGCATACTCGGTCATTTCCACCATCCCGGTGGCTGAACACAAGGAGGAATGAGAGACATGGACTACAGCTTCAAGCCGACCACCAACGGCAGAGCGGCCCTCGCCGCCTGTATGGCCCTCGGCAAGCCCCCCGACATCTGCCGGGTGGCTTTCGGAAGCGGGCGCATCTCTGAGACGGCGAACCTGGCCGATCAGCACAATCTGCTGGAGTTCGTTTCAGACGGCACCATCGGCAACCGCCGCCACAAAGACGACCACTTCTATTTCACCATCCAATACCTGAACAGCGCCCACAAGGACGTCAAGACCTTCTACCTCTCGGAGTTCATC
>JAUNWB010000195.1 GCA_030540535.1 Elusimicrobiales bacterium | reverse complement strand
TTGTTATTCTTCTGCCGGGGGATATTATTGTTTGTTGTGCAGGACGGTTTCTTCTGAATCGGAGTGTTTAGCAGAGTCCTCTATTCCTTACATGGGCGGCAAAGATTGTTCTTTTGGCGGCGGCAGCGGCGATTTTGAGGAAATTAAACCTGTAACCCCCGGCGATATGGTAGCCCCATAACACGTTATATTAAAACAAACAAAGCCCCGGTTCTTAATTAAGAGCCGGGGCTTTCAGTCTATATTTTTATTATTTGGCGGAATCGTCTTTCTTTTTAAACAGGCTGCCGATGCCTTTTAAGGTATCTTTGGCGGCGTTTACGGTTCCTTTTACCGCGTCCCCGGTGGTTTTAACGGCCCCGGTGGCTACGGCGCCCGCCGTTTGGGCGGTTCCTTTGGCCACTTTGCCGGGTGTTTTATAGTTGAGGATTCCCCCCACCACAGAGCCTACGGTATTGAGTACGTCCAACTTGCCGCTGGGGTTATCCATCGTGCCGCCTATTTTGATGACGACGGGCGTTTGGCTCGTCAGTACGGTGGCGGATACTTTCATATCCAGTGCGCTCGTGCCGAAATTGGCCGTACCCTGGGCGTTAATGTTGGTGAGTTTGGATTCAAATATGGTTTTATCCAAATTCATCACGCCGTTTTTAAAGGTGTATACGCCTTCGGCTTTGGTATAGGCGATTTCGCCTTTTTTGGCGCTGTTTTCCGCCGGGAACAAGTCAATGTTCAGTACTCCGGCCACCTTGCGTACGATGGTGATGGGCAGCAGGAGGATTTTAACGAATTTGTTTTCTTTTACGAAAGATTCCAAATCCGTAATGGCACCCGGTTTTAAGGTGAATGCTACGGTCCCGTTGGTTTTAGTCATCGAGGGCGTGACGTTTTTGAGGTCTGCGTTTAGGTCAAACCCTTCGGCGCGGAAATACGGCACGCGGATTTCCCCTACCTTTACATCCGCTTTTACGTTCATCAGGGTTTCGGGGCCGGAAGAAGCGGCCGTTTCGGCGGGCTGGTTATCCGTTTGCGCGGGTTGTTCTTCCGCGGCGGCGGACTGCGGGAACGAAGCCAGCGTCAGTTTATCCAGGTTCAGTTTGAAGACGATGTTCATCACGTCTTTAATGTTTTTATAGGAAAAAGAGGTGGTGAATTTTTCGCCGTTTAACAGGCCGGACAGGTTGTCGCACGAAACGTCGTTTACAGACGTAATTTTGATGGTTCCGTTCGTTTTAGACAGGGTGACCGGCTCATACAGCGCGCTGATGTCGGCCAGCGTTACCGTGCCGCTTACGTCCTGGCCGTTCATTTTGTCGGTGGCTTTGAACGCGCCGGAAATAACGCCCGCGGGGTTAAATCCGTCCACCACGTCCGTCATTTGCACGAGCTGCGCCAGATCCGCTTTCAAATTGGCGGTTACGTTATAGGTGGGCGAAGCGGATCCCCAGCCGACGGTACCTTTGGCCGTAAGGCCGCTGTCCTGCACGCTTAAACCTATGTTTTGGATGACGGCGGAAGATTTATCCAAATCGGCCGCCGCCTGTACTTTCATATTGATAACGGGCAGTGCAAAATTCGGCAAATCGGGCAGGAAGTCGGCAAAAATTTGGTTATTAATGCCGCTGAGCGTGCCGGAAAATTCAGCCGTCGGGGCGGTGAAATCTTTTACGCCGCCTTTTAGCGCGAATTTAACGGTTTTGTAATTGGCGGAAACGTTGTTTACCGTCACGTAGGCGTTTTTCAAGTCCAAGTTGGCTAAAAATACGCGCAGCGCGATGCGGACGGGTACGGACACCGCCGGGCCGTTTTTCTGCTGAAATTCGGTGGTAAACGAAATGTTTACGTCAAACGGTTCGGTTAAATCAAGCCCGTTGATTTCCACATTTAAATGTTCCAGGCCCGCGGTCATGCCGGTTTGCAGGTCTTTATAAAGGAGGTTGCAGTCCGTGACGGAAATTTTGTCCGCCAGCAGTACAAAAGCGGAGGAAGAAGATTCCTTGTCTTGGGCGGACTCCTGCGGGGCGGTTTCGTCCGAGGCGGGAATTAAACTGTCAAAATTAAACGAGCCGTCTTTCTGTTTGACGACGTTTACGTTTAACCCGTCCACAATTACCGTAGCAATCTCCACCCGTTTTTTCAGTAGCGGCATAAGCGCCACTTTTACGGACAGTTTGTTCGCTTTTACAAACGTTCCGGCTTGGAACGAGTCGGCTTCGGACATGGCAAAATTATCCAGCGTCACGCCGATTAGGTTGAAGGAAAGACCGTCAAACGTAATCTCGCGGTGCAGCGTGTTTTTTGCGTAATCAAGCGCGATGGCTTTGATTTTTTCAGGCGGAAACATAATCCGCAGGGCCACCAGGGCGGCTACCCCCAAAACCGCCAATACAAGGACGGTTTTTAACAGCAGTTTTAATAATTTCTTCATATTGTTACTCTACTGGCACGGCGTAATTTTACCACCGTGTAAAAAGGTTATTTTTTCCGTTCATCTTCCGGGCGGACGATTTCGGCCTCGATTACGTTTTCGTCCTGTTTCTGCTGGGCGCGGAAACGCTGCACGTCGTTATGCAACATGGCAAGTACGAGCAGCACAAACGCGCCGTCATCGGCGATGCCCAAGAGCGGAAGCACGTCGGGCAGTAAGTCCACGGGGCTGAGTACATATACAAAGCACAGCACCGTCCAGAACAGCGTACTCCACGGCATTTTAAATTTCCCGCGCAGAACGGCCCACATCATGGGAAACACGGTCGGCAGGTCCGTGAGCAGTTGAATCGGATTAAATTTCACGTTTACGCTCCCTGCCCGGCCGGAGCGGCGTTTTTAACGTCTTCCGCCACGTCGTCCGCGCGCATGCCGAGGATGTTTTCATTCACGCGCATGGCGTAATCGCCGATTCTTTCAAAGTTGTTTAAAATATCGGCGTAGGCGGTAATGGAATCCGGCGTAGCTTCGGCCTGGCCGGCCAAAATGCGTTCGCGGCGGGCGCGCAAAAATTGTTTGCGCAGCGTATTGAGTTCGTTTTCGTCCCGCACGGCTTCTACAAACGTGCTGCGGGCTTTGTCGTGCCATTGTTTGGTGGGCTGCTGCAGGTCCACCAGCACGCGGCGGGTGCGTTTGGTGATTTCTTTGGTCAGCTTGGCGATGCTTTCCAAATCGTCCACGTCCTGGCCCGTAAAGGGTTGCTGGGTGTGGAATTTTTCCAAAATACGCGCGATTTTTTCGCCGCAGTCGCCCATGCGTTCAATGCTGTTGAGTACGTCGAAGAGCGAGAACGCCTGCGCTACCGCGTGGCGGGATAAGTTCCCGTGCGTGAGCGTAGTTAAATAGAGGTTGATTTTATGTTCCAGCACGTCGGTGGTGTGTTCGGCGGCTTTTACATCCTCGATTAAGCGTTCAAACATTTTGTCGTCGTCCACTTTCACGGCGTGGATGAGTTTGTCGGTCATTTTGGTTACAAAACTCATCATGCGTTCCACTTCTTTGCGTACGGCGATAAGCGCCAGTTCCGGCGTTTGCGTAAAACGCGTGGAGAGGAAAATAAGTTCGTGTTC
>JAUNWB010000194.1 GCA_030540535.1 Elusimicrobiales bacterium | reverse complement strand
AACATCTGGTAGTGCTAGCTGTTTGTTGCCTGTATCGTTACCTTGCTTTTTAATGACGAAATAATGATTGGATAGGGCCAGATAGCAACCGCCATGTATTCTTACTTCTTTGCGCAGAGCGAGATTTTGGTTATAATTGTAAGTAGCAGGAACTTCTCTAAATGAATTTCTGCTTGGATCAATATCGGAAGCGAAGGCTTTGTTCAGAACCGGTATATATTTCTGGATAAATGCATTCGCTTCTTCTATGGTTGTAATTTTTCTCAAATATAGCTCGTTTAATAACCTACTTTGCAAAGTGCGCCAAATACGCTCTATACGGCCTTTGGCGCGCGGATTTGAGGTTGAGATGACCTCAATGCCAAGACGAGTGAGGAGTGCCTTGAAGCGCGGGGAATTAAGCTTGGAAGCCGCCGTTTTCTTCTTCGTGTTCTCAAAAACATTTCTGTTGTCCGTATAGAAACATTTAGGGATACCGTATTGTTTCATGGTCTGAAGAAGTATCATCTGGTAGCCGTACATATTCTCAGCTTTTTCCAGCCATAAACCAGTGATTATTCCAGTAGCGTCATCTATGGCACCATGTAAAGCATACAGGTGAAAATCTTTGTATAGCCAGTTGTGTATGGAAGCATCCACTTGAAGTAGTTCTCCTGCGAAGATTCGCCTTGGCCTAGGTGGACTGGTGATTTTAGCTGCTCGTGACTCCGGTGGACTAATTCCGCCCTCTATTAGAATCCTGCGCAAACTAGGATAAGGGATGCGGATACCTTCATCCTCTAATTTATCTTTGAAATGACAAAAGTTTAATTTAACTCCATTTTTGCCGTACTTCTCCTTGTAAAGAGAGATTATCATTTGGCGGAACTCATCGGAATGTCTATTTTTCGCCACTTTGCCAGTATTGCCATGAATAACACTTTCTGGGCCATTCTCAATGTATTTCTGGACGATACGAGTGACTTGCCGTTCGGTAACTCCTAAGTTTAGTGCGGCCATCTTCCTAGTGTATTCTCCACTAAGATACATCTGGATCACTCTTAATCTGTCTACATTCTTGGTTGTAAATATCTTCGTCATTATCCTCCTGCAACTTATTTCATTAATAAGATTATAAGGAAAGATAATCCAAAACAAAGTTCTAAAGCTAAGCAATCATACTGCTTATGGGAGACATTTCTGCTGAACAATAGAGGGGGGACATTTTTGCTGAATAGTTACATTTTGCAAGGATTTTTGTGGACTTTTTGCCCATTTTCGTGCCGCCGTGTTATTATGAATATGATGGGTAACGAAAAACAAAACCATAAAAAACCGCACAACCGCCAGTATGAACGTAGCGAACGTGCGATGCAAAGTGCGATTCTGAAACTGCTGAAGCGGAACCGTGGAAGGATCACAGCGCGACAGGTGGCAAAAGCGGCGGGGCTGTCCCGGCAGACAATTTACAACCACCACCCCAACATCAATCAAGCGATCAGCAATAATGAGGAGGCACTGCTGCTGGAGTTTTCGTCCGGGCTGGACGACCAGCTCAAACTCCTCTCCAGAACCACGGCCAGTCACAATGGCCGTATTTTTTATGCGATCCTCATTTTTATGGCCCGGCACAAGGAAGTCTTCTGCCAGATCTGCGCAGACCACAACAACCAAGGGTTGCTCTATAAGGTTGTAGAGGCGGCGTATCCGAGGTTGGAGATCGCATGGCTGCCGATAGGTCTGCCAGCACCGGAAGCGGGCAGCGAGCGGGTCGAGGCGTATATCCATAAAAGCGTCGGGGTCATCCGCCGATGGGGCGAGAAAACACACTGCGATGTCGGGCGGGGAGGCGGATATGTGAGCAGCCTGCTCTGGGCGACCGAGGAGGCCGCACAGAACAGGCTGTAACGGCTGGTTCAGACTTCCTCCTGTTCCAGCAGATCTGATTCCAGATCCAATTCGATTTCGTCCCCTTGCCGTGAGATCACCCTGTGTGCGCTGACAGCGATCCGGTCCAGCAGGTGATTTTTTAAGGCTGCTCCCAGATCGGCCAGGTAATCCTCATCGGCCTCCGCCTGTATCACAGGAAGAAGCTGCCTTGCTGCCTGGGACAGCGGATAGCTGCGGTAATGAAAGGTCTGCGGCGATTCCGCCTGGAACAAAATCATCTGATCCGCTCCATTGAAAAAGCCGGTACAGCCATCCGCGTCGACCTCGATCTCGTTATCTACCCGGAGTGCGCTGATCAACCCGTTCTCCTCCAGCATCAGAATGTCGCCCATGCCTAGTCCGTATTTCTCATTCACGGAAGCATCCGCAAGATCGGTGTCGCAGAACAAAAAGCGCGTCCCGTCCGTTTCCTCTAACACCAGCGACATGGCGTTCTGAAAGATCAGCGCCTCCCGCGCTGTCAGGTTCCGGAGCGTTTCAACTGTACGCAGGGAAAAGCTGCCGGACTTCTTCATTTCTCCCGCCAGCACCCGCGCCCAGAGCCTCTGCATATCCTCGTTGCGGATATTTCCCGCCGCCTCAAAAAAGCGGATCAGCCAATCAAAGTCAAATTCCTGCGAAATGGACACCCCGGACTCCCGCCGCAGTTCGGCATCGGCCTGCTCCGCGATCTGCAAGGCGTTGCCCCATTTGTAGCAATCGTAGAGCGTGAGTTTCCCGTTTTTAAAAAGCATCTGCACGGCAGCCGAAAACTCGCCGGTTCGGACAGCACCCATGACCTCGGGCGCGAAGTCCCCGTCCGCCAGCAGAATGGACATGACGCCCTTTATGACCATCGGCATGGCCGTGTCCGGCGCAGCGGGGAGATTGGAAGACATCTCCCAAAGCGAAAAGAGGTCCGGCACGTCCTGTACCTTATGCAGCGTTTTCAGTTCCGCCTTGACCTCCTTGGGCAGATATTTTTTCGCGGCCCCTGCATAATACAGGGATTCCCGGAACGCAGCCGCGATGTAGCACGCCGGATCAGCGGTCTCCCGTGCGATGCTCTCCAGCTTGCGGATTTTTTCTTCACTGATATCCGCCCTTTTGCAGAGAAACACATGGAATGCGGACACGCACGTTCTGGCATCCTCAATGTTCAGCAGCCTGACCCGCCGCACCAATTCCGCATCGGACAACTCAAATATCTGCTCAACGCGCCCAGCGGGAATCCCTTCGCCGCCCTGGATATACTTGTTGGCGGCCTCGCTCTGTATTTCCCACGCAGGAGCGGCCTCGCTGCTCCCGTTAAAGAGAATGTTCACCGCGTCTTTCTGGTTCTTGATGGTGCGTTTCTCGATCATCCCCAAATAAAATACCGGAAAACAAAATGGAATTCGATCCATCCCCTCATCCTCCTTCCAATATCAGGCCTGTCCGCCTTTGCGGATGGGCCTGTTTTTTCACAATGATTTCGCAACTGTCTCCCAATATCGGCGGAACGAAAGCGCCGATATAATGAAATCAACAGAAGAGCAAATGTGTGATACCCCTGTTAGTATATCACAGCTTTGCTTTCTCTCAAAACGATAAAGGAGGAGTTTTAATCATGAGTACTTATCAAATGCAGACCGTTCCGTATGGCACCACGTATGC
>JAUNWB010000193.1 GCA_030540535.1 Elusimicrobiales bacterium | reverse complement strand
AAACGGGGCGTTTTACAACTCGCTCCGCTCAAACAAATAAAACGCCTTTTCCGTTCCGGACGCTTTTTATAAACAGGACTAAGGGCGGGTAAAATACGGCAAAACAGATTTTTATAGACGGATGAAGGCCTGCATAAACGGCAACAGCAGACACTTCTTATAAATAGGACCAAGAGGACGAAAAAACAAAGAACGGATTTTATAAACGGGTTAAGGCCTGCAAAACAGAAAAAATAATACCTAAACAATAAAAAAACGGAACGCAAACAGAATTTGCGTTCCGTGTTGTGAAGCCGTCGAAATAAACGTCAGTTGGACGACGCTATCAGCGCATAGCCGTCCACTTTACCGTCCGCGTCTTTGCAGACGAACACGTCCCAGGCCGTATCTTCGTACAAGCCGTTTTCGTGCAAAATATCCATGCGTACTTGGAACGCGTTGGAAGAACAGGCCTTTTCCGCCGCGCGGAACATCCGTTTGGATAAATCATCGTTGCGGATCAGCTCGGCAAAGAAATCCCGCCCCAGCAAATTATGCACCCGGCGGCCGGTGGTTTCCAGCAAAGCCTTGTTCACATACGTCACCTGATAATCCAAATCCACCATCACAGCGGGCATTTCCACATATTCCAGCGTGCGCGCGAGCGAACGGGACGCGTCGCTGAGCATTTTGCCCGTTTGACGCAGTTCAATGCGAAGGCCCAGCAGCTTGGCCATCAGGCCCATCAGCTCTTCGGCTCCCTGGCAGAAGCTGCGCCGCGGAGCGCGGGAGGCAAAGCATAACGCCCCCTGGACTTCTCCCCCCACATATAAAGGAGCGGCAATCAAAGAACCAAATCCCTTTGCCTTATGCAAGCAGCGTTCGCAGGAGGTGTTAGCCAGGTCCGGCAGCATGACGACGCTTCCGTCCGCCACATCCACCAAACATTCCTCCACCGGAAATTCCATTTGGCGTTCCAAATGAAAATCATTCTTGGTGACGTATACAACCATGCTCTCCAGGTTTTCTTTCCCTTGCTCAAAGCGCAGCACCAAGCCTGCATCCGCACGAAAAATTTTCTGTCCGAATGCCAAAATTTTATCCACCTGTTCCGTAATGCTGACGCCCGGCTCGCGCGTCATGCGGTACAATTCGTGAATTTGCTCGTCGTACACGTGGCTTTCGGACACGTCTTTCACCCACAGCACGGCTTCGGCGCGGCCCGAAATAGGCGTTACCGTCACTTCAAAACTGCGCAATACGTCCCGCACCGTCCATTCAAATTCAAAACGGGTGCTGACGTTGATGGAAAGCGATTCCTTAATCGAAAACAGCGCGCGGGACGCCGCTTCTTCCGGCCAGAACTGCAGGGGCGTTTTATCCAGGAAGATTTCCTTTGCCTCGGCATTGGAAATATAGTCCAGGTTGGAATACGCTTCCAGGGCGCGGCCGTCGCTGTCCGTTTTTAAATACAAGCCGGGCAGCGCTTCGCGCACGCTTTTCAGCTCGCGCGCTTCTTTGGAATCTTTGGAGATTTGGTCCATTTGGCTCGTTAAGTCGTGTACGACGGCAAGCGCGGCGTCTTTTCCCGGCAAATCAAGTGCAGTCACCACCACCTGCGCGGCAAAGCCGGCGCCTTCTTTTTGACGCACCGACACGCGAAACGACGTTTTGCCCTGCGCGGACAACTCCTGTTCGGCGCGGGCCAGCGCGACGGCGGGAGAGCCGTCATCTCGCGACGGGTCGAAAAACAGGTCTTTAAATTCCATATGTACCAATTCATCGTGCGAAAAACCCGTTTTTTGGGAGAGGAACTTGTTGGCCTGTTCAATCATGCCGAAATGCCCGCCGCTGAGCAAAATGGAAAACACGACGCCGTCCGTCGCTTCCAACAGCGCGCTGAGCTGGGCGGAACGTTCCTCCAAAATTTTCATAATTTGGCGGTGGAATGCCAAACTGCGAAACACGAATAAGTAGCGGCCGCCCGTTTCTTTAACGGCGGTTAAACGCACGGCGCACGACTCTAACCCGCTGCCCACCGTAACGGCATATTCCCGGTTGGAAAGCACGCCGTCCTGCTCTAAGGTTTTTAAATCTTCTTCGAACACGGACAGCGAATCCGGCGCGATAACCGCCCGCAAATCGTTGCCTTTCAGTTCCTCTTCTTTCAGCTGGCAGAGAGAGCAGAACATATCGTTACAAACTTCTATTTTAAAATCTTCCGAACACAACACATACGGCTCGCTGTTGGGCAAAACCAGCATTTCTTTGGCGGTTTCCGGCACGCCGGCGGGCAATACGGGCGGCGGAGGCGGAACGGGCGTGCTGCGCCGGACAAGCGGTTTGCGGCCGGACGGCGGCGCGGGAGGCGTTTTTTCCTCCTCTTTGCGCTGGAGGTAGACGACGTAGTCCGCCTCTACGGTGCCGTCCTTGGAATCGCGCTTGTTAATCGGCACAAAAGTCACCGCGAGCGGGATTTTTCCCTCCCCGCCGATGCGGCCGGGGAACATGACTTCCGCACGGGCGAAATCGAACACGTAATCCATCTGTGCCGGAAGGCCCTGTTTGAGTTTTTTGCGCGCTTCCAATTTAACCGCGGGACGCATGTATACGTTGCGGTAGAAATTTTTGTCCGCTTCCGTGAAGCCGAACATTTTGCGAGCGGCTTCGTTCATGACGGAAATATAGCCTTTGTTGGACAGAATGACCGCGGGCGTAACGTCTTTTTCAAACGCGGCGCGGAAACTTTCGCGCTCGGTTTTTACGTCGCGCAGCTGGCGGTTGGAACCCGTCACGTCGCGCACGAAGCCCAGCACAATGCGCCGCCCCAAATAACGGGACGAAACGGCCGCGAACTCGGCTTCCGCCTCGCCGCCTTTTTTCTTCATAAAGTGCAGTTCAATGGCGCCGCCGGCGTTCTGCGCGCCGGAGAGAACGGCGTCGTACTTGTCTTTTAAGAACATGCGGTGGTCTTCAGCCACAAAGTCCGCCAGCGGGCGGCCGGTAACGTCCTTTACTTCTTCAAAGCCCAGGAGGCGGCAGAAAGCGCGGTTTGCGTACATGATTTTGCCTTCGTCCAAAATCATAAAACCTTCGCGGGCGTTTTCCATGAGCAGCGTGTTTTTATCGCCGGCCTCGCGGATTTGTTTTTCCATTTTGGTTTTGGCGGTAATATCTTCCGACACCATCAGCAGGCAGTTGGGCGTGCCGTCCGAATTAAATACCGGCGTTTTAATCGTGTGCATAATTTTAACGCCTTCGCTGGCGGTGGACACAAGTTCCTGCGGGATGTTTTGTTCTTTGCGGCTTTCGAAAACGCGCAGGTCCGCATCGCGCAGAAATTCGGCCTGGTCTTTGTTAATGTCCGACCGGTAAGACGTACGGCCGATAACGTCCGCCGAGCTGGCGCCGAAGAGTTCTTCGCTCTTTTTGTTCCACACGATATATTTTCCGTCATAATTTTTAACCGACAGCGCCACCGGCAGCTGGTTGACCAGCGTTTCCAAAAAGTTTTTGGCGTCGATGATGGCGCGTTCCTGTTTTTTCTTTTCGGAAATGTCTTCCGCCACCGTCAGCACCATAAACGGTTTGC
>JAUNWB010000192.1 GCA_030540535.1 Elusimicrobiales bacterium | reverse complement strand
TTAATCGAGTTGTTAGTCGTTGTGTTAATCATCGGTATTTTAGCGTCGGTGGCTGTGCCGCAGTATAAAACGGCGGTAAATAAAGCGCGTTATGTTCAGATGATGGCTTTAATGAATACGATATACCAAGCTCAACGAGTGTATATTATGGCTAACGGCGATTATGCGCGGCGACTGGATGAACTGGATATTGAAATGCCCGCAGGAGGGGTATGGTCTGAGGACGGGTTGACTGTAACCTATGATAAATTCCGTATCTACCAAAAGAATGGAGAACATCAAGTGTTGCAAGGCGAATTGGCGCATACCTCTTTGCAATACGTTTATTACTATTTTAACCCATGGTGGCCGCGTCAATGTCGTACAAGATACAAAGACTATGACGGGGACGGACGTGTCTGTAAATCACTGGGGGCTGTCTTTGTTACTACTTATCCGGGATTTGATTTATACGGATTTAAATAACCGTTAAATCTGCGGCGGGGTCTTCTTTTTCTGCTCGTACTTTTGGAACTCCTGCACGATTCCCCCCGTCATCACCGCCGTCACTACGGCAAACAGTATTAGCCCCATCGCCACCGTTATCCCGGTAATTACTTTGCCCAGCAGCGTAACGGCAATTAAATCCCCGTAGCCAAGCGTGGTAAACGTCTGCATGGACCACCACATCGCGTCCATCATGTTTTTAAACGCTTCCGGCTGGGCCGGGTGTTCCACGCGGAAAATCATAAACGAACTCCAAATCCACAGCATTAAAAGAAACGCCCCGCAAATGGCCAGTTCGTTCTTTTTTTCGGAAACCACGTTGTTTACCAGCTGAATGGCGTTTGTATAGCGCATCAGCATAAAAATACGGAATACGCGCAACGCCCGCACCAGGCCGGACCCCAAAATAAAAAAAGGCGAAATGGCGAACAGGTCGATAAGCATAAGCGGCGTCAGCATATATTTGATGCGGCCGGAAATCGGTTTTGCAAAGCGAGGGTCTTCCGTACACGTCACAAGACGCAGCGCATATTCCAGCGCAAATACAAAGCTCATGCCCAGGTCCAGGCGGTAAGCGGCCCGTTTAAGTACCGGGCTGACGTCCCCCACGCTTTCAATCATATCCACGGGTACGCTGAGCAAAATAAGCGTGATGATGATTGCGTTCACCGTCCAGGTTACTTTGCTGGGATAATTAAACTGCAAAATGTCGTAGATGTACTTTTTAACGCGGCGAGCGTCGCCGGCCGCTTTGGCTTCAATGGACATAGTTTCCCCCCCCCGAAAACAGTTCTATATCCTATTGTAGCTTGGTGTTTTCCGGCCGCCCACGCGTTTTTAGGGTTAGAAATTGTAAAATAAACGTATGCAAAATATCAAACAAGCGGCGGAGTTAATTAAAAACGCGCGTTACGGCGTGGCGTTTACCGGGGCGGGTATCAGCGTGGAAAGCGGTATCGCCCCGTTTACGGGCGCGGGCGGTTTGTGGAACCAGTACGACCCGAAATTTATCGAAATCAATTTTTTTAATATGCACCCGGCTGAATCCTGGCGGGAAATGAAAAAAATCTTTTTTACCGATATGGAGGAATCTCAGCCCAACAAGGCGCACGAAGTACTCGCCAAACTGGAGCAAAAAGGCTTTTTAAAGGGCGTAATTACGCAGAATATAGACGGGCTTCACCAAAAGGCGGGCAGTAAAAACGTGCAGGAGTTCCACGGCACCATTCATACGCTTTCCTGCACCGGGTGCGGCAAAAAATACAGTTTGGACGATATCGATTTAACCGAAGAGCCCCCCTATTGCATTTGCGGCGGAGTTTTGAAGCCGGATTTTGTGTTTTACGGGGAAGGTATCCCGTATCTGCCGTACCAAAAATCGGCGGAAATGGCCCAAAACGCTGACGTAATGATTATTGTGGGGACGGCGGGGCAGGTAATGCCGGCGTGTTCTTTACCGCTGACGGCCAAAGAACACGGAGCCAAAATTATTGAAGTTAACCCGCAGCCGTCCGCGTTTACGGGCGTAATTACGGATTTATATTTCCCCGTCAAAGCGGGCGAGTTTTTCACCGAACTGGAAAAAGAAATCTAAGGTTAACGGTATTAAAAAAAATCCGGGTCCCCTGGGCCCGGATTTTTTGTCTGCTTAAATTACGCGTTGGGCGGCAGGCCGAAGCGGTTTTCCCCTTTGGTACCGGGAAGCGTCATTAAAATAATCATAATCAGCAGTCCGATTGACGGTATCAAGCATAATAGCTGCCACCAGCCGCTTTTATCGCTGTCGTGCAGGCGGCGCGCACCCGTACCCATTAATAAGATCGGGAATCCCAGCCAAACCAACGGCAGTGCAATAAATACGCCAATCCAGCCGCATCCTTGCTGTGCCCCCGCCTCATCCACAAAAAACGCACAAGAGGTGACGGTCAGCGCCATAACCGCAAAAACAGCCGCCGTAAATGCCGCAATCAAACACAGAAAATACAGCCAAAATTCCTGCCGGGATGCGCGGTCTTCAAAATCAAATGCGCGTTTTAACTGCTTTGTAAAAAAGTTCATAAACGTTGCCTTTTGTTAAGCCAGTTGAGCGGCTTTTTGCCGTACTTCTTCTTCCGTTTCGCGCATGACGGCGAGGGTGCGTTCTAAAAGAGTGTCTAACTCCCAGCCCAGCATTTCCGCGCCTTGTTTGATAACGTCGCGCGAACAGCCGGCGGCGAATTTTTTGTCTTTAAATTTCTTTTTTAAGCTGGAAAGTTCCATATCCTGCGTGCTTTTGGACGGACGCATCCGCGCCGCCGCCTGAATAAGGCCCGTCAGTTCATCTACGGCAAAGAGGACTTTTTCCATTTCGTGTTCGGGTTTTACGTCGCTTACAATGCCGTAGCCGTGCGAGCAGACGGCGCGCACCAGTTCGGCGGGCGCGTTGATTTCGGCCAGCAGTTCGGGCGCTTTTTTGCAGTGTTCGTTCGGGAACTGTTCAAAATCCACGTCGTGCAGGAGGCCGCAGCGCGCCCAAAAGTCGGCGTTGTCTGCGTATCCCAGCTCTTGGGCGAAGCGGCGCATGACGGCTTCCAGCGTCAGCGCGTGCAGCAGGTGGAAAGGCTCTTTATTGTATTTTTGCAAAAGGGATAAGGGGTCCATGTTGATTTCTCCGTAAATAAAAAACCGCTCCCCATTGGGGAGCGGTAAGCATTAAAAATACTTATTTGCTGAAGCGGTTTGCGCCTTCCGTGCCAGGCAAGCAGAAGAATACGAGCAGTACCAAGCCGCCGATGAAAGGAACCAAACCAACCAAGAACCACCAGCCGCTGCGGTCGGTGTCGTGCAAGCGGCGTACGCCGATACCCAAGGTGGGCAGGAAAAGACCCAAGGAGAGAACCAAGTTCAAAATGCGGTAAATGGTTTCGCCCAAAATAGCGCCGATGATGCCGATAACGACGGACAAGATGAAGTAGAACAGGATGTACATCCAGTACTGCTGTCTGGTGGCGCGGCCTTCAAAGTTAATATACTGCTTTTTAATTACGTCAATGAAATACGTTTTTACAGCGTTCATAATTCCTCCGAGAATAAGTTACGTCCGATACATATAA
>JAUNWB010000191.1 GCA_030540535.1 Elusimicrobiales bacterium | reverse complement strand
TGAACCCGAAGCCGTGGAAAAGGTTTTCGGCAAACCCGAAGCCAAGCAGGCGCTCAACCTAATGATTGACGCTTACGGCAAACTGGAAGATTTTACCGAAGCCAACCTGGAAGCCGCCGCGCGCGCTGCAGCCAAAGAAAACGGACTTAAAGCGGGGCAGATTTTCCACCCGGTCCGCGTAGCCGTTTCGGGCCGCACCCACGGGCCGACTTTGTTCAAAATGTTGGAATACATGGGTAAAGACGTGGTACTCGCGCGCCTTAAAAACGCGCTGTCTTATTGCAAATAAGTGCGCCCCGCAACGGGCAAGGATGCCATGAAATACTGGTTTTTTGACGGAAACGACGTCGTCGGCCCTTTTACGCCGCAGGAACTCGCGGCGCGGGCGGATTTTTCCGTCGCTTCCAGTCTGGTTTGCCCGGAAAATTTCAGCGAAGACGGGGACAGCTGGAAAACAGCCGCTTCGTTTACGGATTTCGGGCCGGACGCTTTGTCGTCCGGCTCCGCCGTATCCGGGGACGCTGCCGAAAACGCCGCGCCGGAGCCGGATGCGTCATCCGATGAAGAAGCTGCGCTGTTTGATAAAGAAATGGATACGTTTCTTAAAAACCCGTCCATTTTAGCCGGCACCGCCGCCCCCGCTCCCGAAGGTCCTGCGCTTGAAATCCCCAAAAAACCGGCCAAGCCCGGCCCGATTGAAGATTATTTTAACAACATTAACGGTGAAGACTTAGGCGATATTTTGGGCATCCCGGACCCGAATGAAAATTCGGACATGAACCTGCCCCGCGTGGTGGACGGACATTTTGAACATACCGCTTCACCCTCGGATAAAGAAATCGATTCCGTAGAAGACGACGTCGATGAAGACGAAGCCGCCGCGGAAGAAGCTCCGGAACCGCCGTTGCCTCCGCAGCAGGAGGAAACGCCTCCCGCTCCGCCGCTCGCGCCCGCGCCACCCGTCAAACAACCTTTGCCGGAGATGAACGCCGTCAAACGGGAAGACCCGGTCCTTTCCGTGCCGATATCGGCGGCGGAAGAAGAACTTTGCGTCGTATTGCCGGGAAAATCCGCCGCTGAAGCAGCCCCGGCTGACATACCCGCGGCGCCGGAACCACCGTTGCCGCCGCAGAAAGAGGAACTTCCCGCCGCACCCGTTCCGCCCGCCGCTCCCGAAGAAAAAGAGGCTGCGCCAGCGGCCGCCGCGCCGGAGGAATCCGCTGCCGCCGATTCTGACGGAGAAACCGTCCCGGCAGAAGAGGCAAACGCTCAAACGGCGCCGGAAACGGAGCCGTCTGCGCAAGAAGCGCAAGGCGAACCCCGGGAAGAAAAAACCGTTTGCTCTTCAGCCCCATTGGAAGAAGAAAAACTTTCCACCTGTACCCTGCCTTTGATTGGCGAGCGGGAAAATGCCGTTTCCCTGCCCACCATGCCGGAAGACGGCGTTCCGTTTGTGCCGCCGGAACCCGCTGCGGCGGATTTTGCGCCGCAGGAAAAGGAAACGCCGGCGGAACAGGCTGTTGCAACAGCCGAAGAAAAGCCGTCCGAACCGGAAATATCCGCTCCTGAGGAACCGTCTGCTCCCGCGGAGCCGGAAGAATTGGTGCCCGCCTCCGGGCCGGCTGAAGCCGCGGAGGAAGAGGACCCTAAAACGCAAACCGTGCGGGATATTTTGCGCGGCGAACTGTCGCTCCCGCCCGGGCCGGAAGAGTTGAAAGAACCCCTTAAAACGGTGCCCGTGGAACCCAGCCTAAATCAGGTAAAAACCAAATTAAAACAAACGCCGGAAATTGAACAATTTTTAACTACGCAAAGCCAAATTGTGCGCCGCTCCCGCAACCGCAAAGCCAATTTAATGCTGTGGGTGCTGGCCGCTTTACTTGCGGTGGGCGTGATTTTTATGTCCCTTCGTTACTTGGGCCGTCCGACTGCCGAGCCTGAAAATCCGGCGCGTGAAGCGGAAAAAACGGTTTCCGTTCCCCGGGATATTTCCCCGGCACGCGCGTCTTCCGCCGCCCCGGCCGTTCCCGCTGCGTCGCGCAGCGCGCTGGAAACGCCCGTACCTCCGCCCGCTCCGCTATCGGCGAGCGATAAAGCCTTGGCCGCGGTACAAAACCATCAGCTCCCCGGCGGAAAGGGCACAGTTGCTTCTTACTTTGACCGCATTTATAAAACGCAGCTTACGCAAGGATATACGGGGGATTGGTCCGCCGAGGCTTTGCATAAAAATACATATATTGTAAAATACAGACTAAGCAAAACACGCATGGAACCCATCGTGTACGTGTTCCAGGCGGACGCAGCCCGCGGAAAATTGACGGGCGCGCTCAATAACGTCGCCCTGGATTTGGTGGGCAAGATTTGACGGTATAATAAGCCCGGCGTAGGGCCGGATATTTTTAATTAAGAGAGGGTTTTTATGGCAGAACAGCAACCGATGGTTAAAGCCACGATGGACGATTTGTTTAAGTTGATGAAAGCGAAAAACGCTTCCGATATTCACCTGACGGTCGGTGTGCCGCCGGTACTCCGTATTCAAGGCCGTCTGTACCAAACGCCTTTTGAGCCTCTTAATAAAGACAGCGCACAAACGCTTATTTATTCCATTTTAAACGACGAACAGCGCCAAACCTTTGAAGACAAACTGGAGCTGGACTGCTCTATCGGGCTGAAATCGCTCGGGCGTCTTCGTGTAAACGTCTACAAACAAAAAGGCTGTGTGGCCGCCGCATTCCGTTCCATTCCCAACGAATTTAAATCGTTCGAAGAACTCAACCTTCCGCCCGTGGTGTATAACATCATGAAGTTAAATAAAGGGCTTGTATTGGTGACGGGGTGTACGGGGTCCGGTAAATCTACGTCTTTGGCCAGCATGATTAACTATTTAAACATGAACGAAAGCAACCACATCATGACGGTGGAAGACCCTATCGAATTCGTACATCCGCACAAACGCAGTATCGTCAACCAGCGCGAAGTGGGTGCGGACACCCACACGTTTGCCGACGCGCTGAAACACTTTTTGCGTCAGGACCCGGACATCATTCTGGTGGGCGAGTTGCGCGACATTGAAACCATGGAAGCCTGTCTTACGCTGGCCGAAACGGGCCACTTGGTGTTTGCTACGCTGCACACCAACGACGCCGTGCAGTCCATCAACCGTATCATCGACGTATTCCCGCCCAGCCAGCAGCCGCAGATTCGCACGCAGCTGTCCTTCGTGCTGGAAGCGATTATTTCCCAGCAGTTAATTCCCACCCTTACGGGCGGGCGCGCCATGGCGGCCGAAGTGATGCTTGCCAACTCCGCCATCCGCAGCTTAATCCGCGACGGTAAACCCGAGCAGATTCTCTCCACCATGCAAACCAACGCCGGTATGGGTATGATTACCATGAACCAGGCGCTGGGCGATTTGTATATGCAAAAGAAAATCAGCTACCAGGAAGCCATCGGTCACACGAGCGACCCGTCCGGCCTTAAAACTTACTTGCAGCAAAAGCTGGGCACCGCCAATTTTAAATAACTCGGGCGGAAAATTCTTGTTTACCAGCCTTTAAACAATAGTTTAAAGGCTGGTTTTTTACGGGAGGACGGTTATGGAA
>JAUNWB010000190.1 GCA_030540535.1 Elusimicrobiales bacterium | reverse complement strand
AAAGCCGCCGCTAAAAAACCCGCCGCCAAAGCCAAAAAAACCGTAAAAGCCAAAGCCGAAGAAGCCGAAGCCGCCACGGAAGAAAAAGCCGCGGAAGAAGCCAAATAAACTTTGCTTCGATGGGAAGTTCCCCCCGAGGGAACTTCCCCCCAGATTTACCTTATAACCAGGAGAAATAAATGTCCTTAAACGATATTAAAGTTTTAAGAGAAAAAACCGGCGCCGGCATGCTTGATTGCAAAAAAGCCTTGGCTGAATGCAACAACGACATGGAACAAGCCATCGTCTACCTGCGCAAAAAAGGTTTAGCCGCCATGGCCAAACGCGCCGAACGCGAAACCAAAGAAGGCAGAGTGTGCGTAAAAACCGACGGTAAAAACACCGCCATGCTGTACCTGGGCTGCGAAACCGACTTTGTGGCCAAAACCGAAGATTTCATCAAACTCGCCGAAGAATTGACCGACTACGTACTCGCCCACCCCGGCGTAGACTACGCGGCCGACGAACACATCAAAGCCGAAATCACCGAAAAAGCCCCCAAATTTGGCGAAAATACCACGTTGAAAGGCGCTTTCAACTGGGCTCCGGCCGAAGGTTCCGTCATGGCCCACTATGTCCACTCCGACAATAAAAAAGCCTCCATTTTGGAACTCGCCGTTTCCGGCGCCTGCTCCGACCTGGAAGCCGTAAAAGAAATCGCCCGCGGCCTTGCCATGCACACCGTAGGTATGCAGAGCGGCTGGGTGGACGCGAAAGATATTCCGCAGGAAGTAATCGACCGCGAACTCGACATCTACAAAACCCAAGCGCAGAACGAAGGCAAATCCGCCATGGCCATTGAAAAAATGCTGCCCGGCAAAGTTAAAAAATTCGCCAAAGAAAACTGCCTTTTGGAACAGCCGACCATTAAAGACAACAAAAAAACCGTTGCCGATTATTTGGCCGAAGAATCCAAAAAACTTGGTTGCGAACTCAAAGTCGTACGCTTTGTACGCTTCTAGTTTTCAAAGCCCCGCTCCGGCGGGGCTTTTTCTTATGTTTACGCACGTGCGCGAACAAAAGAAAAAGCCCAACGGCCAGCCCGAAAATACCGTTTTTAAGGGCGGGCGGACAACGCAAACAAGTCCGCCTGTTGACACTCTTAAAACAGTTATTTTGAAAACGGTTTAAAAGGCCGCTGATAAAAACACCGCTTTATTTATTTTTGTGCTACAATAATTAAAATATATTTTTGAGGAGACCTTTATGGAACCCTGCTGCCAGCAAATGAAAAAGAAAAGAGTTTTGTTAAAATTGTCCGGCGAGGCCTTGATTAACGAGGGGCACCGTGGCATTAATCCGCAAGCGTTAAAAGAAATCGCTGAAGAAATCGCCGACGCTTACCGCTGCGGCAACTGCGAACTGACCATCGTGCTGGGCGGCGGAAACATCTGGCGCGGCGTGCGCGACGGCGGCGGCGTCATCGACCGCGTCAATTCCGATAACATGGGCATGCTGGCCACCGTCATCAACGCGCTTGCCTTGCAGTCCGCGCTGGAAGACGCCGGCGTGCCGACCCGCGTGTTAACCTCCATCAACATTTACCAGCTGGCCGAACCGTTCGTGCGCCGCAAAGCCGAACGCCACCTGGAAAAAGGCCGCATCGTTATTTTTGCGGGCGGCACCGGCAACCCCTTCTTTACCACCGACAGCGCGGCCGCGTTGCGCGCGTCGGAAATCAACGCCGACGTACTGCTCAAAGCCACCCAGGTGGACGGCGTATACGACAGCGACCCGCGCAAAAACCCGGACGCCAAACTCATCCACAAAATCACGTACGCGGACGCCATCGCCAAACAGCTTCAGTTTATGGATACGGCCGCCCTCGCGCTGTGTTTGGAAAACAAAGTACCCGTCCAAGTATTCAACCTGCACAAAAAAGGCAACATCAAAAAAGCCCTGTGCGGCGAAGAAGTGGGAACGGTCATTTATTAAGCATACACGCCCGCCGCAAAAAACGGCGGGCTCCTTTTATATATGGATAAATTAAAAAAACGGATTTTGCTTGTTCTATTATTACTGCTGACCGCAGGCCTGCTCGGCATTGGGATGTTGCTGACGGTATTATCCCAACAAAAAACTCCCCAGCCGCAGCATAACGATGCCCCGGCGGACTACACCCAAGAAATTCCCCGCCCACAGCCGGAGGAAAATTTTGCCGCCCAACCGTATGACGACAAGGACCCCGACTATGAGGCAGAACTGGAATTAACCCGGCTGGAAGCGGAAGAATTAAAACCGTTTTTGCCGGAATCCTCCATCGGGGGCATTCAAAAACTTAATCAAAACCCGCTGGCCCGCTCCGCCGCTTTTATGGTAGGCGTAAATTATTTTCAACAGCAATACGCCAAAAAAGAAATTTCCGAGCAAGAGCTGCAAACCAAAATGAGCGCGTTTAAAGAAACGCTGGAACGCCAACGGCAGCGCCGTTTAGAACGCAGTGCCGCCAACGTAAAACCCGCCGTACAGGAAACCCCGGCCCCCTGGCGGGAAGAAACCTGCGATAAAGCGATTCTTCCAGCCGACGCCCCCAAAGACCTTACCTGCCGCTGGGGAGAAGCGGGATTTTGCGCTTTCTTTAAAAACGGAAGACCCTACTTTTGCCGGACGAAAAATGCCCAAACGCGTTACCGGTTAAACGAGTGGGGCTCGTCCATCACCGTTACGCAAAAAACGCCGCTCGGCCTGCCGCTCTTGGAAATCTACTACGCCGACGGCCGCCCGAAACGCGCCACGGAATACGACGGGGAAAATAACATGGTTACCCAAATTTGGTTTGACGGCGGCGATTCGTTCCGCCTGACGCAAACGGACAATACGGGCCGCGTACTCGGCAAGTATTATTTTATCCCCGGCAAGCCTTACGTCCACTACCCGGACGGAAACGACATGGGCGAAATAAACGGCCCCTGGGAACTGCGGGACGGACGCATTTTAATGGACGGACAGCCCTTTTATACACTGCCGGAAATTAAACCCGCGCCGGACGTATGCCAACTGTTTGCGGGTGCGTGCGAGCCCGCGCAAACGCAAGGCGCGCTAAATGTGCCCGCCCAAAACACTAAATAACCGGGCGGAGAACACAACCCCGGCAAGAATTGCTATAATTTAAAAAATACTTTAAAAAGAGGTTCTGTTATTATGGAAGGCATTACCAATCTGTTAAACAAAAGCAAAACCGGCATGGCCGAACACGTCGCCCGTTTGGAACGCGACTTGGCCACCATCCGCACCGGCCGCGCCAGCGCGGGATTATTGGAAAACATCCGCGTAGACTACTACGGCACGCCTACCCCGATTAAACAAATGGCCGTCATCAACGTATTGGACGCCAAAACCCTGGAAGTACAGCCGTGGGATATGAGTTCTTTAAACGATATCGATAAAGCCTTGCAAAAAGCCGACCTCGGCGCGAGCCCGGTCAATGACGGCAAAGTCATCCGCATTACACTTCCTTCCATGACGGAAGACCGCCGCAAACAGCTTGCTAAGAACATCTCCAAAATGAGCGAAGATTTTAAAGTGGCCGTACGCAACGAACGCCGCGACGTTTTGGAAAAACTCAAAAAAGCCCAAAAAG
>JAUNWB010000189.1 GCA_030540535.1 Elusimicrobiales bacterium | reverse complement strand
GGTAAGGGAGGGGCGGCTCGCCCCTTGACCCGTTTTTTTTTTTTGATAACATGGGAATAAATCATATATAAGGGGGGATATATCTCATGTATCAAAAAGATGTCATTCCGGCCGTGGAGCCGGAATCTAGGTTGTTAAATAGAAGTTGTAAACCTTATTGTAAACTGGATTCCCTGTTCACCGTGCGGTGCCCGGGAATGACAAACAGAGGTTTTACGCTTATAGAGTTATTGGTTGTTGTTTTAATTATCGGTATTCTGTCGGCGGTCGCTTTGCCGCAATATGAAAAAGCGGTCCTAAAAGCCCGTTTTTCCACCATCCAGCAAATGGCGAAGAAGTCTTTTATATGGCAAACGGAAATTATATTGCCAATACGGACAGTTTGGATTTTGATTTTAAAGGGATTTGCCGGGGAATTGACGTCCTGGGTTGCGGCTCTGGCATATTTATAGATATGTTGGCCGGTACCAGCGTAGTAACCGATCCGGACGCTTTGTATATCAAGGCCTATTACTGCCCGGAATGTGCGGCCGATACAACGAGTACGGCGGAAATCTCCTCAAAGTCAACTTTTGTGTACACCGTATGGTTGGACTTTTCTTCAAACCCCGGGAAGAGGACGTGTACTGCTTCAAAGGAGAAAGGAAGATCGTTTTGTAAAACAGTGAAATTATAATTTTATAAAGGGCCCTTCGGGGGCCTTTTTATTCCTTTAAAATTAGCAGACTTAGTAAATAGTTGCTAATTTTAAGGCAATTTGCTACAATATATACGGATAGGAGCGGGGGAAACGTACAAAATCGCTCCTTTTTATTGACCCATCAGGATGAACAGGGAGAAAACAATGGAAGAAATTAAAAAAACAACGCTTTCTTTACCGACGGTAGTGCCGGCAGTCGCCATACGCGATGTGGTGATGTTCCCGGGGATGAGCTTACCGCTTTCGGTGGACCGGGAGAAATCGGTCGCGGCGGTGGAGCTGGCGCTCGACACGCCCGGAAAATACATTTTGGCCGTATCGCAGAAAAACGCCGATATCGAGGAGCCCAAGGCTTCCGACATTTATCAGTTTGGCGTAATCGCGCAGATTACGCAGAATTTAAAAATGCCGGACGGCTCGATGAAAATTTTTCTGCAGGGCCTGGCCCGCGCGCGCGTAACCAAGCTGGAAATGAACGATGTGGCCGGCTCGTGGTTTGCCACGGTGGAATATATCGAAGAAGAGGATGACGATTCCCCGGTGGTGCAGGCGCTGATGCGCAAAGTACTCGACGAGTTCGACCACTACGCCCGCGTTTCGCATCGGATTGCGGTGGAAGGGGTGTCTTTCCTGCGCCAAATTAACGACGCTTCCAAACTGGCCGATACCGTGGCGTCGAATATGCTTGTCAAAACGCCGCAGCGGCAGGAAATTTTGGAAGCCGTACACGTAAAAGACCGCTTGGAAAAAATCTTGAAACTGATTACGAGCGAAGTGGAAATTTTGGGTCTGGAAGAAAAAATCCACTCCAAAGTGCGCGCGCAGATTGAGAAAAATCAAAAAGAATATTATTTGAATGAGCAGATGAAGGCCATTCAAAAGGAACTCAGCCAAAAGGATGATTTCCAAAAAGAATTGGACGCCATGCGCGCCAAAATCAAGAAGAACGGCCTGCCCAAACACGCCAAAGAAGCGGCCGAAAAAGAATTGGACCGCTTGGCTAAAATGGCTCCGTTCTCGCCGGAAGCGACGGTGTCGCGCACGTATTTGGACTGGCTGATTAACATGCCCTGGAACGTGACCACCGAAGACGTGCTGGACCTTAAAGAAGCCAAAAAGATTTTGGACGAAGACCACTTCGGCCTGGAAAAACCCAAAGAACGCATTTTGGAATACCTGGCTGTCAGCAAACTGACGAACTCTTTGCGCGGCCCCGTGCTGTGCTTTGCGGGCGCGCCGGGCGTGGGTAAAACGTCTTTGGCTAAATCGATTGCGCGCGCCATCGGCCGCAAGTTTGTGCGGATGTCACTGGGCGGCGTGCGGGACGAAAGCGAAATCCGCGGTCACCGCAGAACGTACATCGGTTCCATGCCCGGGCGCATTATCCAGGGTATCAGCAAAGCCAAAAGCTCGAACCCGGTGTTTTTGCTCGACGAAATCGACAAAATGGGTTCGGACTGGCGCGGTGACCCCGCGGCGGCCCTGTTGGAACTTTTGGACCCGGAACAGAACAAAGAATTTTCCGACCACTTTTTAGACGTGCCGTTTGACGTTTCCAAAGTGATGTTTATTACGACCGCGAACTCGCTTTCCAACATTCCGCGCACCCTGCGCGACCGCTTGGAAATTATCGATTTCGACGGGTATACGGAATACGAAAAGCACGACATCGTGGATAATTATTTATTGCCCAAGCAAATGAAAATGCACGGCATTAAAGCCGGGCAGCTGGAAGTGTCGCGCGACGCCGTCGCCCTTTTAATGCGCGATTACGTGCGCGAAGCCGGCGTGCGCAACCTGGACCGCGAAGTGGGTTCTTTGTGCCGCAAAGCCGCCAAAATGATTGTGGACGGCGCGAAAAAAGTTTCCGTCACCAAGGAGAACCTGCACGAATTTTTGGGTGTGCCGAAGTATTCCAACTTTGCCGCGGAAGAAAACGGAGTGGGTATCGCTACGGGCCTGGCGTGGACGAGCGTGGGCGGCGAAACGCTGTCCATCGAAGCCACCAAACTGCCCGGCAAAGGCCAGCTGATTTTGACGGGTATGCTGGGCAACGTGATGAAAGAATCTGTCCGCGCCGCGCTGACGTACGCCCGCAGCCGAGGGTATGGCGAAAGCGTGGATTTTGACAAGACGGATTTCCACGTCCACTTCCCGGAAGGCGCGGTGCCGAAAGACGGTCCGTCTGCCGGAAGTGTGATTACCACGGCTTTAACCAGTCTTTTGACGGGGCTTCCCGTTAAAAAACAGCTTGCTATGACGGGCGAAGTGACGATTACGGGGCGCGTACTCCCGGTGGGGGGAATTAAGGAAAAATTCCTGGCCGCCTACCGCGAAGGGGTGAAAACGATTCTTTACCCGCATACGAATGAAAAAGACGTGTCCGAAATCCCGGAACGTGTGCGTAAGGAGTTGAAACTCATCCCCGTAAAACACATGGACGAAGTGCTGCCCTTGGCGTTGGAAGGCTGGGCGGAGTTTGCGGCCAAGCTGGATAAAAAAAGCGGCAAAAAAACCGCTAAAAAAGCGGCGGTGAAATCGTCCGCTAAAAAGGCTAAAGCGGTGAACCTTGCGAAAAAATCCGCCCCTAAAAAAGCGGCGGTGAAAGCGCGGACGGCGGCCAAAAAAGCCGTTAAAGTATCCGCCAAAAAAACGGTTCGCCTGCAGAAAAAAACTAATAAAAAACGCAAATAAAAATGTGCGTGCGTATTTAAAATCAGCCGCTCCCGTCTGGGGCGGCTGATTTTTTGTGCGTTTTTGTCTGTCGCGTGATTTAGGCCAGATATACCTTAGTTTTATTTTGAAATCGCCGTTTATGCAGGCCTTAATCCGTTTATAAAATCCACTTTATTTTACCCGCCCTTCGTCCTGTATATAAAAAGCGTCTGTCTTTGCCGTTTGTGCAGGCCTTTATCCTGTTTATAAAAC
>JAUNWB010000188.1 GCA_030540535.1 Elusimicrobiales bacterium | reverse complement strand
ACAAACGTATAAGGCCAGCCCGCCTCTTTAGCCCAATGTATCAAAAAAAAAAAACAATGCAAGCCCTATATAGATTCCTTCTTTTTCTTTCGAAAAGAAGCAAAAGTTTACCTTACTTTTTGTATCGACAAAAAGTAAGCAAAAAACTCGCAGGCCGCACCCATAAAATCCAGTTCCGTACGGCGCATTTTACAACTCGCCTGCGGCTCGGACAAATAAAATGCTTTCTCCGTACGGAACGAATTTTATAAACGGGTTAAGGCCTGCAAAATGGAAACAACAAACAAAGACGCGGAGTTGACGGCCCGCAGGGTGCGGCGCGCCGCAGTCGCTGAAAACGCTGTCCAGTGGTGTGTACAAGTGCTATAATATTAAATACGGAGCCACCCTCCCCCCTCAAATTTAATCAGGTTCCGTATAGATTATGATTAAACAAGGAAAATGCTTTTTCACGTCCGAGTCCGTTTCCAAAGGCCACCCGGACAAAGTCTGCGATCAAATTTCCGACGCTATTTTAGACGAAATTTTAAAAAAAGACAAAACCGCCCGCGTAGCCTGCGAAACGTATATCACGCGCGGCCTGGTGGTCATCGGCGGGGAAATTACCACCCGCACTTGGGTGGATGTGGAACAAATCGCGCGCGACGTAATCAAAAACATCGGTTACGACGACGCCAAATATGGTTTTAACTATAAAACCTGCGCCGTCATCAATGTAATCGGCAAGCAGTCGCCCGACATCAGCCAAGGGGTAGACGTAGGAGGCGCGGGCGACCAGGGCCTAATGGTGGGTTACGCCGTAAACGAAACGCCGGAACTTATGCCGCTTTCCCTGGTGTTATCGCATGAAATCTTGAAAAATTTGGAACAAGTGCGCAAGAACGGCACGCTGGCTTACCTCGGCCCGGACGCCAAAAGCCAGGTAACCGTGGAATACCAGGACGGCAAACCCGTCCGCGTGGACACCGTCGTCATTTCCACCCAGCACACCGAAGAAATTTTGGATAAATCCGGCGACAAAATCACCGAAAAATCCAAAAAAGAAATTGCTGACGCCGCCCTTACGCCCGAAATCAAAAAGTGGATGGATAAAAACACCAAAATCTACATCAATCCCACAGGCAAATTTGTAATCGGCGGACCGCAGTCCGACACCGGGCTGACGGGCCGCAAAATCATCGTAGACACCTACGGCGGACGCTGCCCCCACGGCGGCGGCGCGTTCTCCGGCAAGGACCCGACCAAAGTGGACCGCTCCGCGGCGTACATGGCGCGTTACATCGCCAAAAACATCGTAGCGGCCGGACTGGCGCACGAATGTACCGTCCAGCTGGCTTACGCCATCGGACGCGAAGAACCCGTCGGTTTCTATGTGGATACGGACGGAACGGGTGTTCTGCCGGACGAAAAGCTGGCGCAAATTGCGTGCAAACTTTTCCCGCTCACGCCGCGCGGCATTATTGAACACTTTAAATTAAGGAGTCCCGTCTATTGCCCCACGGCGGCCTACGGCCATTTCGGCCGCAAGGAATTTGCCTGGGAAAAGACGGACAAAGTAAGCGCGCTTAAAAAAGCCGCCAAATAACATTTCCCCGGAGGGTGAAAATCCCTCCGGGTTTTTTAAAAAACACAAAGGAACATGCTATGAAATCCCGCGTACAACTCGCCAAAAACCGCCACAAAAACGGCTATAACTGCGCCCAAGCCGTCGCCTGTACCTATTGCGACCTTTTGGGTATGGACGAAAAAACCGCTTTCCGCGCCGTGGAGGCTTACGGGCTCGGCATCGCCAAACGCTACGAAATGTGCGGCTCCATTTGCGCCATGATGATGCTTGCCGGCCTCAAAAACAGCGACGGCAATATGGAAGAACCCGCCACCAAATTTTCCACGTTCGACCTGGGCGGCCACATGATTAAACAGTTTGAAAACTGGAATACCACTTCCTGCTGCGCGCTCTTACGCGGTACGGACGGAAAGACCGACCGACTGCGCTCCTGCCGCGGCTGCGTGGCCGACTGCGCGCGCATCGTGGAAGACCAGCTGTTTCCCGGCCTGTTTGAACCGTATGAAGACCGCTCCTCGGAGGAAGAATAATGAAAGTTTGCATGATTGTAACGGACGGATTTGAAGAAATCGAAGCTGTGGGCACTTACGCCATTTTACGCCGCGGCGGCTTGACCGTGGACGTATATTCGCTTTTGGATAAAGACGCTACGGGCCGCTTCGGGCTGACGGTTACGAACCTGCGGCCGTTCTCGCAATTAAACGCGGCGGAATACGGGGCGCTTGTCATTCCCGGCGGCCCGGAATATAAAGCGCTGGAAGCCAGCGCAGCCGTTCAATCCCTTATCAAACAATTTATGACTGAGGGCAAAACGGTGGCCGCTATTTGTGCGGGCCCTACGATTTTGGGCCACGCCGGCTATTTAAAAGGCAAAAAATATACGTGCTTTACGTCCATGAATGAGGACTTCGGCGGCGAGTATCAAGAAGATTACGCCGTGCGGGACGGGAATGTGATTACCGGCAAAAGCGCGGCGGCGACGATTGACTTCGGGTTCCTGATTTTGGAAACGCTCGCCGGAAAAGAAACGGCGGACAAAACGAAGAAAGAAATCTATTACAAAAACTGCTAGTTTTCCGCTTCTGACAAACACCCCGGATTTACTCCGGGGTGTTTTTGGTTAAGAACCGATAACAAAATCATTTCCCTCTTTTTTCCCGCCGCTTAACGTTCGGCAGATTTCCGTACCTTTGGCCGAATACCCATGGCAATACACACCGGGTTTTTCTTCTTCTATATACAAAAAATATACGTTGCCAAACGGCAGCCGGTTGGCCAGTGCAATACTTGAGGATTTAGATTGAGCCCTGGTGCCAAACTGATAATTTTTACTTTGCTTACGCCGCCAGGAATTAAACACTGTGTCTTCCCCCGGGATTTCGACATCCAATTCGTCGATATGCTCCGCATACGCTCCGTTAGCTATCTGATAAACTTTATTTGCATTTGCAATACTGTTTAAAATCACCATAGCTTCCGCCGCGCGGGATTTTTCCACCGCTTTCGTATACTGCGGCAGCGCCACCGCCGATAAAATACCGATGATAAGGACAACGACTAACAACTCTATAAGCGTAAAACCTTTTTTACTGGATTCTGAAACACTATCATTAGACCTCGGATTACAACTTTCCGGGGTGACGCTAAGCGGACAAAGCGTCAGTTCAGAATGACGGCGAAACATAAAACCGCGCTTTGCCATTCCCGGGCACCGCAGGATGAATCGGGAATCCAGTTTATTATAAAATTTACAACTTTTATTAAACGACCTAGATTCCGGGTCCGGAGGCGCGCAGCGTGCCGGAATGACGACTTTTTGACTCATAGGATATATCCCCCTTATTACGGTTTGGAGGCACTGTTGTTTTATTGCGTCATTCCGATCCTGTGGACGGCAGATAGTATGGAATCTCACTCTTTCGAAACGACAGATTCCCGAACCCTGCGGGCGGCCTGCAAGGTGCCGCCAAACATTCGGGAATGACGTAAATATAGTAAGCCGCCAAACCTCAATTTATCCCCATGTTATCAAAAAAAAAAACAATACAACCCCTGGGCCGCCTCTCCCTCTTTTT
>JAUNWB010000187.1 GCA_030540535.1 Elusimicrobiales bacterium | reverse complement strand
CCTGCCGCTGCGGCCCGAGGGCTGATAATAAATATCACGGGAAGGAACACGGTAGACTTTGGTTTCCTGCTTGGTTATGGTGGCAATAACCGTTTCTTTTGCATTCCCTTCATAATAAGCGTCAATGTCTTTGGCCAAATCGATTTGGTTGTCGTAGGACAATTTCCCCGTCCAGGGTTTGGAGGGTAACTCCGCCGCGGGTTCTACCATTTCTATAAGGTCCGTGAATCCGGGGTAGTCGCGTTCAAACGCGGCGTCCAGCCCAGTCTGAATTTCCGCGGGCACAACATCATCCGGCCCATATACGGAAATTTTGCCTTCCGGGTTTACCACTGCCAACGAGCCTGCGGGAACCAACAACTGGTCTTTTGTTAGCGCAATATTGCGGGAAAAACGCACCGCGCGCATAGCTTCCCCCGTAGGAAGCGAAAAATGAGTTCCTCCAGAGAAGCGCAAATAACCGTTTACCACGGCAGAAAGTGATTTCTTTTGCACAAACCCGGCCTGCGCCACGCCTCTTTGCACGTGTTTAAACAACTGCCCCTGGGCAAAAGAAGATACCGCGCAAAATACGCACAATCCAATCACCGCTGCAATTTTATTCATAGAATATACACTCGCTGAAAAATAAATTTACTATGTATATGATATCTGTTTTATCATGGTAAAGCCAGGGCCGAAAGGCCTAATCCGCCCTGGGTCCATTAGCCTACTCGCGCGCGGCGGCACAATATGCTATGCTTATAAGGACATGATATTTACCGACTCCGGCATCATCCTTTTCCGCCAAGAATTTCGCGAAGCGGACCGCATTGTATCTTTGTACACCCGCGAACACGGGCGTATTAACGCGCGCCTGCCCGGGGTAATGCGTCCCGCCGGAAAATTAAAAGCGCTCAGCGAACCGTTTGCGTTCGGAGATTACCGCATCTACGTGCGCCGCGGCGGAGTCATCGGTACGGTGACGGGCGGTAAAATAAACAACATTTTCCCCAATATTCGACGCAATTTAAAACGCACCGCGCTCGCCATGCACTTTTGCGAACTCGTCCAACGCTTAACCCCCCTCCACCAGCCGAGCGAAGGGAAATTTGAACTTTTATGCAAAGCGCTCACCGAGCTGGAATACGGCGAAGTAAACCCCGCTTTCCAGGCCGCTTTTACACTGCGGCTGATGGCGCTGGCCGGGTTCGGGCTGGACCGTCCGGTGCTTAAAATTTCGCCCGAGTTTTGGCGAAGGATTCACGAGGATGAACTTTCCTCCCTTACGTTTACGGAGCCGGAAGATTTACTCTCCCTGTCCAAATGCAACAGCGTATGCCGCCGCTTTTTAAGCCGCTATTTAACCTACCCGTTAAACACCTTGCGCAATTTTACGCTGGAGCAGGACGCGCAAACCCTGTTGGAAACGGAACTTACCGAACAGGACGAAGCGGAACTCACCGCCGCCGTCCGCCAGCCCGCGTACTAAAAGACCTACCTCATCATGGGCCTTTTGACCCTTGCTTCTATATTGGGCGCTCTGTAGAATAGAAGCAGGAGGCTTTATGAAAAAAATTTTTCTTTTAACCGTTTTGCTGTTTTCCGTTTTATCCGCTTCCGCCCAAACAAACACCGTCGTAAGCAGGCACAATCTCCGGCAGGAAATTTCCCGCGTTTTCTTCCGCGCACAACAGGCGTCAAACGCTGCTGCATCGCCCGCCGTGCAAGCGGACCAAAAATTTGCTTCTACACCCGAGGTCGCCACTTCCTCCTTGACCTCCGATGACTTAATCAGAAAAATACAAAGGGCGTACATTTCCCGAAAACCATCCGTCCGCCCCGAAAAACAATGGCAAATTGCGCTGTTTTTAGCAGATACAAACCGTCCGCTCTCCGAAACGCTGGGTATTTTGCGCAAAAAAATCACCGAAGGTACTTTGCGTCACGCCGCCGTGTTGGACATTTCCCCCCGCGCTAAAAAACGTCAAACCCAAAAAGAAAACCCGGCCGCCGCGCAAGAATATCCGGCCGTTTTCTATTTTTTGTATATGGGACAGAAAAAACCGATAACGGAAAAAATATATGCCGATTCCACCGTAGACGCCCCGGACCAGCTGGCCCCGCTGTTTGAACATTTCCAAAACACCCAAGATGTTTATTCCGCCGCCATTATTGACGGCCACGGCAGCGGTTTTGACATGTTCTACGGAGAAAACGGCTGGCTTGATATGGAGCAGATTCTCTCCTCTCTGCAGGGAGCCGGATTATCTTTGGACGTCCTAAACCTGGCCTCCTGCCATATGGGTTCCCTTTATAATCTGCACCAGCTGGCCCAATATAAAAACGTTGCCTATTTGGTGGCCTCTTCGGACATAATGACAGGAAACTCCGAACGGACGTATTACACGTTGCTGCAGCATTTAAACGCCGCTCCGCGCCAAGCCGCCATAAACGCCGCCGCTTCCGCCCGGAAAGTTCATCATTTTGACGATTCTTACAGCACAAACAACGTCATCGCCTTACATCTTCCCGGGCTTTTCACCCCTGTACAAAATTGGTTTAACGACTACGGACGCGTAATGCTGGCAGGGTCCGCTCGGCTGCAAAAAGACATGCTGCAAGTTTTTGACCCCCGCTGGGGAACATGGCGTTCGTTAAATAAAATTCTGCGCCGGCAAACGGAATACCTGCTGAACAGTCAGGAAAAATTGGAATGGAACGGTTATGAACTGCCGGAATTAAAACAAAACTGTATACAAAGCGCACGGATTTTGGAGGAAGCTCTCCGGGAAAATACGCTGACCCAATGGTGCTACTCGGAACAGCTGGGCCGCGTATACGTGGACCAGATTCCGCCCAATATCGATTGTTTGGACGGCGTATCCGTTACAAAAAAACAATTAGAGTATTTGGTTGAAACGGAAACGCCCGCGTTGGAAAAACAGCTGGAAAAACAATACAGGCTGAGCCGCTTGCGTTTTTTAATGTAACAAACGGCCAACCCCGGCGGATAACACGCCCGCGTACTAAAAGGCCTAAAAGCTCCTGGGTCCAAAGACCCTTGTCCGCCCGGTTTTATTTTTGGATAATACTAATATGAAGAAAAATACACTGAACCTCTATAAATGGACGGCCATATGTTGCGCCGTTTTATTGGCCGCGCTGCTGATACCGGCCCGCACGGAAGCCCAAACGCATATAAACGTTTCGTGGAAGAAAGTGCTGGAACAAGAAAACCGCCGCGTTGACAACCAAGGCGCCGCTTCGGTTTTGGGCGTACGCGTCGGAGCCCAACTGGAACGCATCCGCAAACAGAACGAAGCCAGACAGACTATGCAAAAAGCCTTTGCCAAAATGCCTAAAGACAAAGCGCCCCAAGCAAAAGCCAATTACAACCGCTTTCAAACGCTGATTTCCAAAAACCAGCTGTTTAAAGGGTACGAAATGAAAGCGCCCGTACCGTCTGATTTTTATCAAATGGACGCGGACACGTTTAAACACGTACTGGCTTTTTTCAACGGGAACGTCAATCCCGCCAGTGCGCGGCAATATAAACGGTGCCTACTCCTCACGCTGCGCGCGCCGAAATCTTCCGCGGACGTATTTCTGCAGGTAGACGTTCAAAATAAAATTATTTCGCTGGTCTACAACGATCCCGCCGATTTGGACAAAAACCTGTTAAGCGGAAAATGGTACGAATTAAAAGTACAATAAAAC
>JAUNWB010000186.1 GCA_030540535.1 Elusimicrobiales bacterium | reverse complement strand
GTTTTGTCAAGATAAGCGGTCTGATCCGCGTGAAATACAAAGCGGACTTCTTTTTCTTCCTGCGGGAGCAGATCCACACGGGCAAACCCCGCCAGCTCTTTATTAGGACGGGCGGCGGAAGCAAGCTTATCCCGGAAATAGAGCTGGACGGTCTCCGCTCCGGCGGCACCGCCGGTATTTTGAACGGTGCAGGATACGGTGACATTGCCCCCGGCGCTCATTTGTCCGGCGGATATCTTGCAGTCCCTGATGGTAAAATCTGTGTATGACAAGCCGTGACCAAAGGCGTAGAGGGGAAATCCCGGTTCTTCCACATAGCCTTGCGTAATATTGTTGTTTCCCTGGCCCCTCCCGCTGACGCCGCTGCCGCGGTGCTGCTCGGCATAGGTGGGGATTTGCCCAGCATGACGAACCACCGTCACAGGCAGCTTGCCGCAAGGGTTGTTCCTGCCAAACAGCGTATCGGCGATGGCCTGGGCGCCCATCTGCCCCGGGTGCCATGCCTCCAGGATGGCTGATGCGTGCTTTGCCGCCCACACACTGGAAAGGGGCCTGCCGTCCATGTGAACGACGACCAGGGGAGTACCAGTTTCCCCCAGGGCTTCCATCAAAGCCTCCTGAACGCCGGGAAGGCCGACATTGCTTGTGTCCACATTCTCGCCCATGGTACATCCATCCGCGGAACCGTTCATCCCGCCGCAGACATAAAGCACAACATCCGATTCCTTTGCAAGGTTTATGGCTTCCTGGAAGCCGCTTTTCTCCGGGGCCATATGGGAGCAGCCCTGGGCATACAAAACCTGGGCCTCCGGCCCGGCGGTTTCCCGAATGGCGTCCAGTACCGTTTTTACACCGGGATAGTTTTCCCGGATCAGCCGCTCCACATCCGGCATCCGATCCACCATCTGTTTCAGGAAGGCCATTTGCCCTGCCTGGGCTTCCACGCCTTCCAGCCCCATGCTTCTGCTTAGGCCAAGGAGCATGTTCCGCATCCCCTCGTAAAAGGCCGGGTAGGTATATCCGCCGTAGAGGGCGCGCAGATTTCCCGCGTTCGGCCCGATGACGGCAATTTTTTTCTTCCATTGAAGAGGAAGGATCTGCGTTTCATTTTTCAACAAGGTCATGCTCTCGCATGCCAGCCGGTATGCGGTTTTACGGTGCTCGGCGTGTTGATGGCTGCGTTGGATCGCGGCCTCATCCGCATAGGGATGCTCAAAAAGCCCTAACTCAAATTTCAGCGTCAGATCCCTGCGGAGGGCGGTATCCACGATTTCCATTGGGATCTCGCCGCTCTCCACCCGGCGGATAAATTCATCGTTCAGGCAAATGCGCCGGGGCGTTTCGGTGTCCAGCCCGGCTTCCAGCGCCATGGCTCCGGCTTCGGCCTTATCCTTCGCAATGCCAAATACATCACTCAATTTGTCAATGGAGCCATAATCGGCAACCACAACACCGTTAAAACCCAATTCGCCGCGCAGAAGTCCAGTGAGATACTTTTTAGAGCAGGTGACCGGATCGCCGTCCACGGCAAGGTAGCAGTTCATCACGCCCTTCAGCCCCGCGTTCTGGATCGCGGCGGCAAAGGGTTTTGCATACACTTCTTTTAGTTCCCGCTGACCGATGTGGGCGCCCGCCATATTAAGCCCGCCCTCACTGGCGGCGTAGCCCAGGAAATGCTTGGCGCAGGCCGCCATGCCATCACTGGCCCGGTCGCCCTGGATGCCGCGGATGTAAGCGGTACCCATGGCGGAAATCAGCGTCGGGCATTCCCCGTAGGTCTCGCCCTGGCGGCCCCAACGGGGATCCCGGGATACATCCAGCACCGGGGCCAATGCCATTTTCTGACCGGCGGCTGTCATTTCCTCCCGGATTTGGCAGCCCATTTGATGCACCAACGCCGGGTCAAAAGACGCGGCTAATCCCAATGGGATTGGATAGGTGGTAGCCCCGGCGAGGGAACCGCCGTTCAGTGTTTCAACATGGAAAATCGCGGGGATTCCCAGGCGTGTCTTTTCAATCAGGTATTTTTGAACACTGTTGACCAGCGCCGCGTTCTCCGGCGGCGTCATGGCGCCGCAGCTCATGCCGATGTGTCCGATGCCGTCCCCCAATTCCTGAAAATCGACTCTCCCGCCATAGGCGTAGGCGCTGCTCAGCTGGCATACTTTTTCCCGGAGAGTCATCCGCGACATCAGGTCCTCGACACGTTCCGCGATTGGGCAACTGGCGATTTTGTATTTATGCATAGTCTCCTCCTTCAGAAGCGTATAGTACAAGAGGCAGCTGCCCTTGTACTATACAATGATTGCAGAATTTTCCGATTGTTTATCTTTATTTTACAAAGCGGAGGGGGAAAATGCTTTCGGAAAACGCATCAGTTTTTCGCTTCTTTTACCTCAACTATTATTTTCACGGAATGACATTGGCGTTGTCCCGCTGTAGCTTTTGAACAGGGTGGTGAAATACGCCTGAGAGGAATAGCCAAGATCCATTGCGATATCAATAATGGCCCGATCCGTTGATTGCAGCATAAATTTGGCTTCTTCCATTTTGACCTCGTTGATGTATTCCTTTAGTGTCTTTCCGGTTTCCTCCTTGAAGCTGCGGCACAGGTACGATGCGTTATAGTCCAGATCCTGGGCGATTTGTGAGACTTGGATCGGTTCATAGAGATGCTTTTTTACATAGCCCGCTATGCTGTATACCAGCTTTGAATCGCTGTTGAGACGGCGAATTTTCGCGACAATGGAGGCAAAGTCAAAAAAAGATTGGATCAGCAGCTGGCTTAACGCATCGTAGGAATCCAGCGCTTCGATTTTCCATATGTACTTATCCGACAGGGTTAGCGCGGCTTCGTATTCCATACCCCCGCGGGCGGCGGCCCTGGATACAAGGGCGATGGAGGAAATCGCTATGTTTTTCAGTGACCGTATGGAATCATCCGCCGTGATGCCCATTCTTCCTTCTGCCCGAATGTGCGGAAGGAAATCTTCCAACTCGTCCAGCTTCCCGTATTCAATGCAGGACTCCAGCTTCCGGTCCCACTCCCTGGGGTTGTGTGCAAGCTTTTCAGCCGGGACGGGCGTGTGGTGCTTTGCTTCCAGGTCGGCAGCTACTTGTACATACCAATCCTCCGTAGGGGGGAGCTGGTCGTTGAGTATGTAGTGAAGAAAGAACAGGTTCTGAATGAAGCTTGTCAGCGGAATATTCGGGATCTTCTCAAAGTAAAGCATCAGTTCATCTATGTATCGGTATGAGAGATGGATCTGTTGCAGAATATTGACTGCGGTGCGCCGGGAGCATGGATGCTCCATAACCGGCCCAAGAATCAGCGCCTTGCTGCTTTTCAGGTCAACCACATATCCGCATATCACCTGATCGTCAGTCAGCGTGACATCTACGGGGATATTCGTCTGATGATTCAAAATGGAACGGATGCAACGATCCACTGTCTTTTCGACATTATAAACCGGAACTATTACACTTACGGTTGCAGGTTTATTCATTTTAGGATTCATATTTGCAACAAATGATATATTTTATCCACTTCCTCCTCATTACCATAATCATGGCTTGAAAGATAGGATATAATTTTTGATTCAAGAGCCTTATCCGTAAGACTTCTGTATATACCTTCCGCACATTCTTCCACCGGCAACGGGACAATGACACCATCGACCCCGTCTCGTACTTGGGAACCAGCCGTAGGATATGC
>JAUNWB010000185.1 GCA_030540535.1 Elusimicrobiales bacterium | reverse complement strand
GTTTCAGCGGCATAATGCCGTCCGCGTAGTGCTTGCCGGGAGCGGCCTGTACGCTCATATCGATTTTTTCGGTCTTAAAATCCGTCTGGCCGGAAAGCGTAAACGATACCGTGTCGGACACGAACGTACCCTCTTTCATATCGGCCACGCCGTCTTTAAAATGGATGGCGGTATCAAACTGGTCGTACTTCATATGGCCGTCCATTTTGCGGCTCGAATACGGCACCATAATTTGCATGGGTTGGCCGTCCGGCCCCGTAACCACTTTCACAACCTGCTCCGCGTCGGCGGCGGCCGCGTTGTCCGCGTCCTCCGTGCTGGCAAGCCCGCTCAAGACAGAAAATACGTCCAGCGAGTTAAACACCTTTCCCACTACGTTGAGCGATAAAAACAGTACTTTTGTAACCGGGCTGGCGTTGGTTAAGCGGTACAAATCGCGGATTTCGCCGTTTCCGGTACGCAAACTCAAGTCCCCCTGCGCGTTTTTTAAGTCCGGCGTTAAGCCCGTTAAATCCGCCTTAAAAGTTACGTCCGTACCGTAGAAAAAGGGCGCGTCCAACGAATCAATCTTAATATCCACAAGGGCGGACACGGGCGGAAGCGGCCACGCCGTTTTGGGCGCGGCGGATAACGTGGTATCCGTCACAAATTCGGGCTCCGGCTGCTGCGTTTCGGCCTTGGGCATGGGCGGAAGCGCCACGCGTTTGGCCGACGCGTTTAACACCGCCGCGATTTTGTCGGGCGATTGCGTAACGCGGAAATCCATTAAAAAGGGTGCGTCGTTTAATTTGGCCGAAAATTTCGCCTGGGCGGAACCCGTTTTAAAATCACCCGCTTCCTGCGCCGTTAAAGAAGCGTTCAGCCCTTTAAAAATACCCGCATAGGGCACAAAAGCCCCCACCTCGGAAAGCGTTACGTCCGCCGATAAACGCGCGTTGGAAGCGTCCGCCGTCCCGCTGACGGCGCCCGACAAATCATACGGCGCGGCCAGTTCGGGAGAAAGGGAAGCTAATTCCCGCAAATCCAGGTTAAACATCACCCGGGCGTCATACTGCGGAGCCGCGGCATAAGCGATATTCCCCTGGCCGCCCGCCTGCACGCCGGGCATAGAAAAGCCAAAAGACGAAACTTCCGCTTTTTTGGCGGGCAAATCTAAAAATGCGGCCGCCGTTAAACGCATTTGCGGCACCGAGAAAGCGGGTAAACCCGGTGCAAACGGTGCCAGCGCGGCGGAAGACAAACGGCGCACCTCCGCCGTCAGCTCCACTTGCGGGCGTGTAAAATCATGCGCGGACCCCTGCACATTCAGCACGGCCTCCCCGCTGCGGACGGAAAACGTACTCAGCTGGGCGTAGGCATTTTCCAAATTCATTTCCGCCAAGTGTACGAGCGCCGCCGCGCCAACGGGAAACAGCACGGACCTTTCCCCGGAACGGTATTCGGCCGTAGCGTTTAGGCGGGCTTCAAACAAACGGTCCAATCCCACGCCGTGCGCCGAAAAAGATGCGTTATGCACGATAAAAGACAATTCCGGTTCCTGCAAATAGGCAAAATTAACGTTACGCAAATCCACCCGGTCCGCCGTAACACGTACGGGCAAGCCGGAGGAAGAGGCGTCCTGCGAATCCGAAGAAGAAAGAGAATCGAAATTAAAACGGCCGTCCGCGTTTTTAATCAGCTGCACATAAACGCCGTTTACGGCAAGAGAGCGCACCTTGACATGCTTATGCAAAAGGTGCCACCACGACACGCGCAGCCGCAGCCGCTCCACCCCCACAAACGTGCCTTCTTTAAAGCCGCCGGCTTCGGAGAGCGCAAACCCGTTGATTTTTATACCGAGCAGGCTTGCGGATAGTTTTTCCAGGCGCACTTCGCGGTTAAGCGAGGCGGATAACTTTTCCGTTACCCAATTGCGCATCCAGGCGGAAGAAGACGCCCAGCGCAAACTTAAATCAAATCCTACCAACAAAATACATGCCGCCAGCAGTATATATCCGGCACGCCGACACCATTTTTTCATAAAAAATCCCCCCGCCGGGCAGCCCGGCAATTAAGAATAGAGAATAAAAAGATTTTTATCCACCCGTTATTTGGTTTAGTTTTGTTCGGACGGGTACGTCTTCCGGGCCGCCGCCAGGCTGTATTTACAGCCGCAGTACGTTTGGGAATAAAGGCCCAGCTCTTTGATAAGCGCGCGGCGCAGTTCTTCCAGCCCGCCTTTGCGCCAGTTGGTGGGCCAATACGGTTTGACGCTCACCTGCCACGCACGGCGCGCGGCTTCGTTCACCTGCGCCAAATCTTTATAGCGCGATACGCCCAGGACCGAGGTCAGCGCGTCAAACTTGTGTTCCAGCGCGTACTCTTGCGCTTTTTTAAGACGCATGTAAAAACATTCCGAACAGCGTTTGCCGCGTTCCGGCTCGTTTTCCAGCCCGGCTACCGCTTTATCCCATACTTCGGGCTCGTAGGGAAGTTCGGCAAATTTAAGGCCGAAGGCTTCGCACACGCGGCGCTGTTCGTCGCGCCGTTTTTCGTACTCCGCCGACGGATAGATGTTGGGATTATAAAACAAAACGGTGGCGTCCACGCCCTCGTCCGCCATTTTTTTGATGACGGCACACGAACACGGCGCACAGCAGGAAAGAATTAAAAGTTTTGGTCCGGGCATATATATATTTTACTAAATACGCACCGGCGGGACAGAAAAACCGCCCCGCGATAACAAACGGAGCGGCTAAAACGGAAAATTTCACCCTGTACGATTTAATAATTAAGGTGATGTTGCTTTCTGAAATTCCGGCGTTTTTGCGTGGATAAAATCAACCCGGACGCCACTTTATAAAACAGTTGTTGCACCTTCCGTTTTAAATGCACCCAATAAGGCTCGTCAAGAGCATAATCCTTAAAAACAGTACGGAGCTTATAACGGTCCACGCCCCAGCTTTCCGCGGGGCCGGGCTCCTGATAACCGAAACAAATTTTTCGAACGCCTGCCGTCAGAAATACGTCGGTTTTTTGGGGTAACTCCGCCCCGTTATTAAATAAATACACCAGCCCGATTTTCTTCCCTTTAAACGACTCTTGCAACAAATGATATCCCTGTAAAAGCTCCGCATCCGGCACCGGCGTATGCTCCGCCGGAATACACATATAAACAAAACAAACCGTATCCGCTTGTTCCAACTGCTTTAACAGACGGTTGATACGCCGCTCATATTTTTGGGCGAGAGCAGGATATTGGCTGTCAAACGGAACATCGACGGCAAAATCGTGTTTAAAAATGATACCAGTCCGTGTGTTTTTGTAAGTGTCGTGAATGGAATTGCCGGGCCCCACGAACTGAAAGTCCTCTTTATTAAAAAAATTACGGTATCCGTCAATAAGACATTGAATACGGGTTAAAAAGGAACTTCCGCAGCACCAGTCCAGCGGATAAGAAAATAATTGCAGCCCGTGACGGCGCAGCGTTTCCGAACAAGAACACGCAGCCCCCAAGCTGACGTATAAGCTGTATTTCTTTTTCATTGAACTTCTCTCTTTTGGATTTGTACAACGAGAATGTTATCTGTAATAACGGCAAAATACAGCCGCATTCAGCGCATACTTTTTTTAATAGAAGAGGCTCCAAAAACCTTACTATCAAAGATTTTGGGCCAATAAAAACAAACTGCAACGGCACGCACTCTTCAAATTAGTAGAATATCAAAAAAAAAAAAACGGGTCAAGGCC
>JAUNWB010000184.1 GCA_030540535.1 Elusimicrobiales bacterium | reverse complement strand
CTGTATACGTAAAACTTAATGCAAACCGCATTTGCAAACGTGGTCTTTTTCAAACATTTCCAGACTTTCTTTTTCCTGCGGTTTGTATTCGCCCGTGCGGCGGATGAGTTCGTCAAAATCAATGGTTTTGGACGGGAACATCGGTCCTTCCACACACGCAAAGCGCACTTTGCCTTCCACCGTCACGCGGCAGCAGCCGCACATGCCGGTACCGTCAAGCATAATGGGGTTCAGGCTGGAAAACGGCTCCATGCCCAGTTTGTCCATTAAGCGGGAGGTAAATTTCATCATCGGAATCGGCCCGATGATAAACCCGGCGGCGATTTTTTCGCCCTCGTCGTGCAGTTTTTGGATAGCGTCCGTCACCATACCTTTCATGCCGAACGATCCGTCGTCGGTGGTGCTGACGGTTTTGTCGCACAGAGCGGCCATTTCGGGCTCCAAGATGAGCAAATCTTTCGTGCGCGCGCCGAGTACCGCAATCACGCGGTTGCCGGCCTCTTTAAACGCGCGGGCAATCGGGTATACTTCGGCAATACCTACGCCGCCGCCCACAACGGCCACCGTGCCGTAATTTTTAATTTCCACGGGGGTGCCCAAAGGGCCGGCCACGTTCAAGAATTTTTCGCCTTGTTTAAACGAGTTAAACATCGCGGTCGATTTGCCGATGGCCTGAATGATAACGGTAATGGTGCCTTTTTCCGCGTCCCAGTCCACGAGCGTAACGGGCACGCGTTCGCCGCCTTCGCGGCCGCGCAGAATCACAAACTGCCCCGCTTTGGCCGATTTGGCGATGAGGGGTTTGTAAATAACGAATTTCACCACAACGTCGCTTAAATTTTCTTTTACTAAAATGGTATTTTCTTCCATACTATTTCCCCTCGAGATATTTGTTAATGCGCCCGGCGGCTTCAATGCCGTCTTTCATGGCAAGCAGCACCGTCGCGCCGCCGCGGATAATATCTCCGCCCGCATATACACCCGGCATGGTGGTTTTGCCTTCCGCGTTGAGTTCCAATACGCCGCGGTCGGTGGTTTTCAGTTCGGGCGTGGTTTTGGCGATAATCGGGTTGGGTTTCTGACCAATAGCTACGATGATGGTATCCACGGGAAGCACAAATTCCGAACCCGGGATTTCCACCGGCCGTCTGCGGCCTTTTTCGTCCGGTGCGCCCAGTTCGTTGCGCGTGCATTTAAGCCCGGCCACGTGGCCTTTTTCGTCCACCACCACTTCTTTGGGGGTAACGAGATATTCAAAAACCACGCCTTCTTCCTTAGCGTGTTCCACTTCCGCCGCGCGCGCGGGCATTTCAGCCGCGCTTCTGCGGTAAGCCACGGTAACGGAATCCGGCCCCAGGCGCATGGCGCAGCGGGCCGCGTCCATCGCGCTGTTGCCGCCGCCCAACACGGCCACGTGTTTGCCGATACGGATCGGCGTGTCCGTTTCCGGGAATTTATAGGCTTGCATCAAATTCACGCGCGTTAAAAATTCATTCGCGCTGTATACGCCCACGGCGTTTTCGCCGGGGATGCCCGTCAGCGTGGGGAGCCCCGCGCCGGAGCCGACGTATACGGCGTCAAAATCTTTCAACAAATCCGCGATTTTTTCTGTCGCACCGACGAGTACGTCCGTGCGGAATTTAACACCCATGGATTTGACGGTTTCGATTTCATGGTCAATCACTTCGCGCGGCAGGCGGAACGAGGGAATCCCGTAACGCAGTACGCCGCCGAACGCGTGTAAGGCTTCAAAAACGGTTACGTCGTGGCCGGCGCGCGCCAGTTCGGCCGCAGCCGCAATAGAGGACGGGCCGGAGCCGATACACGCCACTTTTTTGCCCGTAGGAGCCGCACAAACCGGGGTTTTTAAGAGGCCTTCTTTACGGGCGGTGTCGGCGGTGTAGCGTTCCAGCTGGCCGATGTTGACGGAACCGAAGCGGTCTTTTAAAATACAGTTGCCTTCGCAGTGTTTTTCCTGCGGGCAGACGCGGCCGCAAATGGCGGGCAGCAGGCTGGTTTCCATAATTTTGCTGACGGCTTCACCGACTTTGTCTTCTTTTAAAAGCGCGATAAACGCCGGGATTTGCACTCCCACCGGGCAGTTGGCCTGGCAGCGGGGATTTTTGCAGTTTAAACAGCGGTCGGCCTCGGCCAGGGCTTCTTCTTTGGTAAAAATTTGGGCCACTTCTTCGAAGTTGCGTTTGCGCACGGCAGGGTCGAGCTGTCTGCCGGGATGGCGCGGCGCGGACGGATTGGGCATATGTATTCTCCTTACAAACTAATTCAAAAACACGATGGCAAAAAATTCATTTGCCGTTATACTGTAAACAGGAGGGAAAAGATTTTCCGTTGTTTGTTGTACAATATATATAACATTATAGCAAAGCAAAAGGAGGGGTATATATGTGTCATAAATGTCATTGTGGGGGAGCGGGATTCGCCGCTTTTGTATTCGGTGTATTGGCCGGCGCAGTAGCCGGAGCCGCCGCAGGGGTGTTATTTGCACCCGCCAAAGGGGAAACCACCCGCCGGAAACTGAAAAAATTAGCGTCCGACGCGTATGAAGACCAGAAAGAATTTATCCTGGAACACGCGGGCGACTTGAAAGAAAAAGTAAAAGAACGCGCCGAAGAAATGCGCGAAAAAATTGCCGAAAAGGCCGAAGACGTGCGCGAACGTCTGGCCGATGGAAAAGAAAAAGTGGCGAAAGAATTTGCCAAACGCAAAGAAGAAATCGCCGCTAAACTAAAAAAAGAAGAAGACAAATAAACGCTTTCTCAGGTTTTTTGCCAAAGGCTCCGAAACACGGAGCCTTTTTTATGCGCTTTTACTTTACACTCCGGCAAAAAGCTGTTCCAATAGAGGTGTTTCCGGCACACGCTGTTTGGTCGGGCTTAGATGAATAGGTAAGCCACACGGTATAAACAAAATCCGCCGCAGTATAACATTCCGTATAATTACCCTGAATCGCCGCAGGACAATAAGCAAGCATCAAATTAGCCCTTTCCGGCTCAACTCCGTCACGGGATGAAAGCAAAGGGTCCAGCATAAAGTAATTGTCGCAAACCAGCACATCGTCTACTAGGCGGCAGGAGGGAAACGAAACATCCAAATCATTAATTTGGTTGGTATACGAACCATTTGCCAAATAGTACGCTTCTTCCGCCGCTTTATACTGAGCCGCCACTTGGCGCATATTGGCAAACCGCGCTTTTAACACCGCTTTTTGGTATTGCGGCAGCGCGACGGAAGACAAAATGCCGATAATTAAAACGACAACTAATAATTCGATGAGGGTAAAACCCGCAGACAAATCGCCATACTGAAACCCTGCAGGTCGCTGTTTCAGCATCCATACGGACGATTGTAATTTATCAACGACTGGATTCTGAAATAAATTCAGAATGGCGGCTTTAAAGTCTTTCATTTTGTTTTCCCCATTTTAAAAAGTCATCCTGAGTCGCTTCTGCTCAGGATCTACCGATTTTTGCAAAATAAATTAAAAAATTTATATACCCTACAAAAAAACAACGGGATGACTCCAGTTTATCAAAAAAAAAAACAATACAAGCCTAGAGCCTGGGCTCCCCAGTCGCCCGTCCGGCGAGGACCCGCGCCCTTCTGATTAGTTTAGGCCACCTTGTTTTAGACATGCCGCAAAGTTATGAACAATCCAACAGAACGGCCCCGGCAACCCATAAAAAAATCCGCCCCGGAAAACGGAGCGGATTTTTTCACACCC
>JAUNWB010000183.1:2126-3759 GCA_030540535.1 Elusimicrobiales bacterium | reverse complement strand
CGCGGAAGGCGTCCGGGATGTAAAATTCGTCTTTTACTTCGGTATAGCGGGCGCTTACTTCGTTATAGGAGCCCCAGCGGTGGCGCATCCATTGGCGCGCCACAAAAATCGGGCAGCAGATGTGAAATTGAAAATAACAATGTTCAAACGGGGTGTGGTGCGCGTGCTGCATGAGGTATTTAATAAGGCGTTTGTCCAATTCTTCCCCTTTGGATACGGCCCCGAAAGATACGCGGGCCGATTGCACGGCGCGCTGATCGCCGCCCATAAAATCCACCAGACGGACGAAGCCTTTATCCAGTACATTGATTTTTTCGTTAGTTTGTTGCACGTTGGTTCTCCTATTATTTAAAAAATTCCACGACGGAGCTTGTTCCGTCCGGCAAAACTTCGGCGGCCAGTACGGCGCGCGCGGAGCAGGCGGTGTCGTAAATAAAGCCGTCCGTTTCCGCCGTGTCCGTTATGTTCAGGCGGCCTTTTTCAAAAGACATAAAATGTATTTTTCCGCTTTGGTATTGGCCGAATGTATCGGACAGGAGCCCCAGCTTGGCCGTGTTTTCCACGGCCGCGTAAACGCGGTTATCCGCCGGGCCGAATACTTGTACGGAAGGATAGAACTTTAAAATCTCTTGCTTATATTTTACACGATTTGGAGCGGACGCGAACAAACTCTTGCTTTCGGCTTTTTTGCCGTCGGGGGATGTGCGGCGGATAACGCCGTTTTGCGCGGTGATGACCAGGCTTCCGTCCGCTTCGTTCACCCCGGTCAGCCAGTTGCGCCCGGTGTTAAGCGTGCTTTCCGTTAAAACGAATTTCCCGTTTTGGTACGCCAGTTTGCGCGCGTTTCCGGGTTTGGCGCCGGATACAAACGGCTTTTGCGCCCAAAGTGTTTTTTCCGCGCCGCAGCCGAGTTCCTTTACAAAATACGGCAGCGTATCCGTTTGGGTGAGCCGGTCGTTTTGGTTGGATAAAACGAGGGTGGAAATTTTTTCGCGCGAAGCGTCATACACCGTTACAAAAATATCCGCCGTTTGGGTGTTTTGCGCGGGATAGGCGGAAACGGTCAGCGGCGTTTTGCCGGACGGAATTTGGAAAGAAAGATTTTGTTCCAGTTTGTCCCCGGCGGGGGTCCACACGGTCAGCTGCCCTTTTTTCGAAAGAGTGACGATATTTTCCGCCTTCGGCGCGGTTACCGCGGCCGTGCTTAAACTGACGATTTCCTGCTCCACGGGCGCAAAGGTGGTTTTGCGTATAGAAGACGGTTTTGCGTCCTGCGTTTTTACGGTTTCGGCGGCGGGTTCTTCAGCGGCCAGGGGCTCTAAAACGGCTTCCTGTCCGACGGCGGCTTTGGTGCCTTTGGGCAGTTCGCCCACGGCGTACATCGGCTGCACTTCCGTGATTTTCCCTTCGGGCGAATACGTGTACAGGGGGCCCAGGTCTTTACCTGTTTTCGGGTTGACGAGCCGCTCGGACGATAAAATAATTTTAAACGTTTCGCCTTTGCTCACGTTACGGTTCAAAACGGACGTGTCGATATACACTTTTTGGCCGTCCACGCGGACGACGGTTAACTGCGCCGGGCACAGCGCCGGGATAAAAAACAGTATGGAAAGAAGAAAAGCGGTATTTATTT
>JAUNWB010000183.1:0-2116 GCA_030540535.1 Elusimicrobiales bacterium | reverse complement strand
GGGGAACAATGAAAAATACATTTGCCGATTTAGTGGAAACTTTTGCCATTTTGCGCGGGCCGAACGGATGCCCGTGGGATAAAAAACAAACGCACGAAAGTTTGATTAAATGTCTGCAAAACGAGTCGCAGGAACTCATCGATGCCATTAATAATAAAGACGACGAAAATATGAAAGAAGAATTGGGCGACGTCCTGTTGCAGGTGTTAATTCACAGCCAAATCGCGGCCGAAGAGGGCAAATTTACGATTGACGACGTTATCCAGGGTCTGTATGACAAGCTCCACCGCCGCCACCCGCATGTTTTCGGCGAACACGCCAAAGCCGCCTCGCCCGAAGAAGCGCTCGCCGTATGGCGCGAAATGAAGAAAAAAGAACGCGAGAATAAATAGAAAATCGGTCCTCCGGGGAAATTTGAATTAGGGCCTAGTCCAAAAAATAGGTCTTGAAAATGCGCAGAATACTCTTATAGTATCTGTACAAAGTACTTAGGGTCAGCCCGACAGTCCTTGGTTGCAGTTGTTGAAGGTACGGCGTACTTTCCGATTGCGTGAAGACCCGGATGCGGAGCCCCCTTAGGAAAGAGGAACATAGTCATGATAATGACATTGAGCTAAACCCCCGACAAATTACGCGGGGGTTTATTTTTTGCGGATGGTTTACGTTAGATTTTAATGAATATAAAAGCCCCGGTGTTGGCCGGGGCTTCGTGTTAAATTTTATCCGTTCTCCACGCTTCCGTGTTTTGTACGGACGGTACGTCCGCCGGATTAAAAACGGGGTCTTTTCCTTGCGCTTTCTGCCGGCGGTAGTCAGCCAGTACGTCGAGCGCCTGGCGGCGCAGGCGGAAAATGGCGTACAGGTTCATGAGAGCCATTACCGTCATAAACAAATCCGCCGCGTTCCATACTAGTTTCAGCTGAAGCACGGCTCCCAAAAACACCATACCGCTTACGCCCGTGCGGAACAATGCCATCACGGTTTTGCTGCGGGTTAAAAATTCCACGTTCGCTTGCCCGTAATAATAGTTGCCGATAATCGAAGTAAACGCAAACAGCAGTACGCTGACGGACAGAAAATAATTACCCAATCCGCCCAGTTCCTGCGTGAGCGCCTGTTGGGTAAGCGTAATGCCCTCTCCGCCCAGGGTTTGATAATCCGTTAACAGTACGATAAACGCCGTGCAGCTGCAAATAACCAGCGTGTCGACAAATACGCTGAACGCCTGGACGTACCCCTGTTTGACGGGGTGGGAAATGTTGGCCGTAGCCGCGGCGTTGGGGGCGCTGCCCATGCCGGCTTCGTTGGAAAAAAGCCCGCGGCGGGCGCCGGTCATGATGGTTGCACCCAGGGCGCCGCCCGCGATGTTGCGTGCGCTGAAAGCGTCCGAAAAAATCAGGCCGAATACGCCGGGAAGTTTCTCCAAATTAAATAACACGACGGCCAGCGTAATCGCGATATAGGCGAGCGCAAAGACGGGCACGATGACGGCGGAAAATTTCGCCACGCGCCGCAAGCCGCCGAAAATAATCACGGCGGTTAACGCGGCCAGCACTAGGCCCGTTGCTAAGGCGGAACAGCCAAACGTGCTTTGCAGGGAAGCTGCAATCGTGTTGGACTGCACGGAATTGAACACAAACGCAAACGTCAGTGTAATAATGACGGAAAACATCCACGCCATTCGCCGCGCGCCTAACGCACGCTGCATATAATACGCCGGGCCGCCGCGGAAGTGTGCCCCCGCTTTTACTTTATATACCTGTGCCAGCGTGCTTTCGACGAATGCCGACGCCGCCCCGATGACCGCAATCAGCCACATCCAAAACACCGCGCCCGGCCCGCCCGTGGTAATGGCGATGGCTACGCCCGCGATGTTGCCCGTTCCCACGCGGGAAGCGGTACTGATGGAAAACGCCTGGAACGAAGAAATATGCCCTTTCTTTTTATTGCCGCTGGTCATTAATTGGAACATTTCTTTGGGACGTACGAATTGGACAAAGCGCGAAGCAAAAGTAAAATATAATCCCGCAATCATAAGTGCCGCCATGAGGATATATCCTAAAAAACGGTCGTTTATGAGCGTGATGGCTTGGGTCAGTGTTTCGGTCATGAATAA
>JAUNWB010000182.1 GCA_030540535.1 Elusimicrobiales bacterium | reverse complement strand
AACTCGTTGCATAAAAAAGTCCCCCTTTGTTTTTATTTTAACGGGCCGGGCTTCCGCGCACCAGGCGGATTTTGGGTTATATAAAAAATCCCCGCCAAAATTCCCGGCGGGGACATAGAGCAATAATTATTTGTGCAGGTTCACAAACGCGGCAGCTTCGATACCCGCTTTCGCGCCCGTGCCCGCGGCGATGACGGCCTGACGGTAGTATTTGTCCGCACAGTCCCCGGCCGCAAACACGCCCTCGATGGTGGTGTGGGTGCGGTCGTCGGCCAAAACGAGGCCGTTGTCAGCAAGCGCAATAAGAGAATCTTTCAAAAAATCCGTCTGCGGTACCGCGCCGATGGCCACAAACAGGCCCGAGCAGGCGATGTCGGTTTCTTCGCCGGTTTGCACGTTTTTCACGCGCACGCCTTCCACCATATCGGTGCCCAAAATTTTAACGGGAACGCTGTTTAACACCAGTTTGATTTTGGGATTTTTCTTAACTTGTTCCACGGTTACTTGGTCGGCGCGGAACGCGTCTCGGCGGTGAATCAAATTTACTTCCGTGCAAAATTGAGATAGAAACAGCGCATCTTCAAACGCGGTATTTCCGCCGCCCACGATGCACACTTTTTTGCCGCGCATAAAGAACCCGTCGCACGTGGCACAGGCGGACAGGCCTTTGCCTTTAAACTGTTCTTCTTCCGGCAGGTTGAGCCACCGCGCTTTGGCCCCGGTGGTGATGATAACGCTTTTGGCTTTATATTCTTTGCCGCCCGCGCAGGAAACGGTAAACGGGCTTTTTTCGCCGGTTACGCGGACGACTTCGTCCGGCGTGATTTCCACACCCAGCCGTTTGCACTGTTTGTGCATGGCGTCCATAATTTCGAACCCGCCGACCGGGTTTACAAAACCCGCGTAGTTTTCGATTTCGCTCGTCTGCAGCAGCTGTCCGCCCGGCATCGCGCCGCCGGCAATCACGGTTTTTACGCCCGCGCGCACCGCGTAGATGGCCGCGCTGCACCCCGCGGGGCCCGCGCCGATAATTAACAAATCCGTTTCAATCATAAAGCCAAAAACTCCTTAAATAATTTTTCAAAAAACTCGACCGGGAATCCCACCACGTTTGTGCGGCTGCCGACGATTTTTTCTATAAACTTATCGTCATCATCCTGTACGGCGTAGGCGCCGGCTTTATCCATATGTTTGCCCGCCAGTTGTGTGAGTTCGGCGGCGGACAATTTGCGCGCTTTGCACTTGGAAACGTCGTGCCCGAACAGCATTTTTTGCTCGTCCAGACACATCACGCACACGCCCGTGTAAACGCTCTGCCAGGAACCGTTTAATTTATTTAAAATACGCAGAGCGTCTTTTTTGTCTTTCGGTTTGCCGATTACTTCGCCCTTGCAATACACCAGCGTATCAGCGCCGATAACCACCGCGCCGGGATATTTTTTTGCCACGTCAAACGCTTTTTTAATGGCTAAATCCTTCACGCGCTGGGCGGGGCGTTTATAATCCGTATGCTCCGGGCTTTGGGACGGGACGATTTCGAACTCCTTTCCCATTTTTTTTAGCAGTTCAATGCGCCGGGGCGATTTGGAAGCCAAAATCAGCCGCATATTATTTTTTCACAAATTTGGAAATAATGATGTATCCCAGCACCAAACCGATGATGCCGCAAAGAGTTACGTGCAGCGAAAGCGGATGAACGCCGATACCGTATACGCGCGTGAGGGCCGCATCCAGCTGCTGGGGCAGGAAAGAAGCCAGCTTTTCAAGGCCGAGGCCAATCAACGCTCCCACGACCAAAGTCAGCACGGCAAAAATAATTCCTCTCATGTCAGTTCTCCTTAACTAGTTTAAAGTGATTGTATCTTTTTTAATCGGCACGGGCACGTTGGTTTTGCCGTCCTCTTCGGGCGTAAGGCTGCGGCGCATGGACCAAAACCCAAGCCCCGCCAGCACCGCCACCGCACCCACAATCAGCCACGGGCCCGGCAAATAGAACGGCGCCACATAATCGCCCAGCAGCCCCGCGCCGAAAAACCCCAACGCCGAGCCTAAATTGTAAAACACCATCAGCATGCCCAAATAGCGCCCGCGCGTTTCACGCGAAGCGATGTTGGACACGAGCGTCTGCTCGCCGGGCGAAACAATCAGCTCCCCCACCCCGGCCAAAAATACGCCTACGGCAATGAGCGCGAACGTATCAAAAAACCCAACCGAGCCAAACCCGACGGCATATAACAAACACCCAATCAGCATAGCCGTAGACAAACGGATCTTCGCCATAATCTTGGTAGCCCAATACTGCAAAAACACGACGACAAGCCCGTTAATGGTAAAGAACCAGCCGATGTAATTTTCCGGCATGTGCAGGTATTGTTTACAATGAATGGAAAGCCCGACAACCAGCTGCGAATTGACGGCCGTAATCAGCACCACGTAAAAACAGATTTTGGCCAGGCGCGAATCTTTTAACGACAGCAACGCCGACACAAAACTCGGCTTGCGTGATTTGCACGGCACGTGTTTATCCTCAATCAAACGCCCCAAATACAAAATGGTGGCCGCATACAAAAGCGCGGTAAAGAAAAACGCCAGGCTGTACGAATACCGCACCAAAAATCCGCCCGCCGCCGGCCCCAGCGCCCAGCCGATATTCAGGCCGATACGCAAAATACCGAACGCTTCCACGCGTTCTTTGGGGGTTGTGTTATCGGTTACCCACGCGTTGGACGCCGGACGGAAAAACGCGCCCAGGAACGTGGTTAAAAAATAGCAGACGAGCATCCACCCCACCTGGGCTTGAAACTCGATACACAGCCCCAGGCAGAACATCGCCAAAATTTGGGAAAACAGGCCCCACATCATCACTTTTTTACGGCCGAAGGCGTCGGCCAGTTCGCCGCTGATGGCGCTGGAAACGCAGCGCGAAAGACCGGCCAGGGCAATCACAAGCCCGGCCATAGCGGGCGACAAATGGCGCTGGCTGATTAAATAAATGGTAAAAAACGGCAGGGACAGCCCGTAACCAAACAGTAAAAGCCCGTTGGCCAGGGCCACCACAATCATGCCTTTGCGGGTGGATGCTTGCATAAATATATTTTAGTAAATATGGAGCATAAGAAAAATCCCCCGGTGTTTATGCCGGGGGAATACAAGAAATCAGTAAAAAACTATTCTTTTTCACATCTCCAGCTAAAACAGCCGGTCGCGAGATTATGCCCATAGACGCTTCCGCCGTATATAACATGGTGCAAATAAATCGTATTCTGCTCAGACTGGGAGCAGGACGCCTTTGCTTCAACAGGGTTGATACTCCCCGTCTTTACAGTCGTCCAGCCATTTTCCCCCAGTTTAGCAGCCCAGCTTTTACAATCATTATCAACACCATAAGGGGCGGAATAACTGTTTAAAGCCGAATCCAACGCGGAGCTGTCCGCGTAAGTACACTCCCAAGCACTGCCCCGGTTATCATACGAAAGACTGCCGACAGAAGACAGCATCAACCAACACTCCTCTCCGTACCGTTTCCATACATAATTTTCCTCTACACACTCACCCAGCCACGCGCCCCAGGAGCAGGTAGTTGCGTTCCAAGTGCGCGTTTGCGTGCCTGTTCCCGTGGGGCAAGTTCTTGACTCCGTCAGCTTAGAGGGCGTATTGGAACACCCCGTTGTTTCCCCTAACTCGCCGCACGCCAAATAAAGTTCATTTGAAGACGCGCCTTTGAGTTTTAAACTCGCCCACTGCATTTGCCCACCGCTTTCGC
>JAUNWB010000181.1 GCA_030540535.1 Elusimicrobiales bacterium | reverse complement strand
ATGGCAAAGGAAAAATTTTCCCGCAGCAAACCGCACGTAAACGTAGGTACGATTGGTCACGTGGACCACGGCAAGACGACGTTGACGACGGCAATTACGAAAGTATTGGCCAAAGAAGGCAAAGCGAAAGCGATGGCCTATACGGATATTGCGAAAGGGGGCGTAGTACGCGACGCTTCTAAGATTGTAACGGTAGCGGTATCTCACGTAGAATACGAATCTGACAATCGCCACTATGCGCACATTGACTGCCCCGGCCACGCTGACTACATTAAAAACATGATCACGGGTGCGGCGCAGATGGACGGCGCTATTTTGGTAGTGTCCGCTGTAGACGGCCCGATGCCGCAGACTCGCGAACACGTGCTTTTGGCCAAACAGGTAAACGTACCGAAATTGGTTGTATTTTTGAACAAAGTAGATTTGATTGACGATGCGGACTTGTTGGAACTGGTGGAAGAAGAAATCCGCGACTTGTTGGGCAAATACGATTTTGACCGCGACAACACGCCGATCGTGCGCGGTTCTGCTTTGAAAGCCATCGAAGGCGACCAGAGCGAATTGGGCGAACCCTGCATTAAAAGACTCATGGAAGCGTTGGATACGTGGATTCCGGAACCTCAGCGCGATACGGAAAAACCGTTCTTGATGGCAGTGGAAGACGTGTTCTCTATTACTGGCCGCGGTACTGTGGCTACTGGTAGAATCGAACGCGGCAAGGTACACGTGGGCGATCCGTTGGAAATCATTGGTTTCCGCGACACGATGAACACGGTAGCGACCGGTATCGAAATGTTCCGCAAACTTTTGGACGAAGGTATTGCTGGTGATAACGTGGGTATTTTGCTGCGCGGTATCGACAAGAACCAGGTGGAAAGAGGTCAAGTATTGGCCGCTCCGAAATCTGTGAACCCGCACAAACACTTTATGGGTCAGGTGTACATCTTGAAGAAAGAAGAAGGCGGACGCCACACTCCGTTGACTCCTGGCTACAAACCGCAGTTCTACTTGAGAACGACGGACGTGACGGGCGAACTGTCTTTCAAACAAGACATGATTATGCCTGGTGATAACGCTGAAATCGAAGTAAAATTGATTACGCCTGTAGCAATGGAAGAAGGCTTGCGCTTCGCAATCCGCGAAGGCGGTCATACGGTAGGCGCCGGCGTTGTTACCAAAATTATTGAGTAGTAAAATTGTTTAGTTCACACTGTTGCGGGGGCGTGTTAAAACGCCCCCGCGGATATCGTGAACGGACGTAACTTGAGGGATTTTATCCCGTAACCTAAGGATACATAAGATGGCAAGTGAAAGAATTACGATCGCGCTGATTTGCACCGAATGCAAAAACAAAAACTACTACCAAGTGCGCGGCAAAAAGAAAGAATACAAATTGGAACTCAACAAGTTTTGCAAAAAATGCGGTAAGAGTACCACTCATAAAGAAGGCAAAGCCTAAGATTTTTTGTGGGAGCGTCGGTTAACTGGTAAACCACCGGTCTCCAAAACCGGGACTGAAGGTTCGAGTCCTTCCGCTCCTGCCAGGTTTTATACCAAGGAAAACGGATATATTTCTATGAATAAAGCAATCAATTTTCTTAAACAGTCTTACGGCGAGCTAAGAAAATCCACCTGGCTTTCCAGACAGGAAGTGGTGCAATCCACTATTCTGGTGGCGATTGTTGTAGCGCTCGTAGCCGCATACGTGGGCGTTATTGATTTCGGCCTGACGGAAGTGTTGGGCGCGATAGTCGGGGGTCGTTAATGGAAGAGAAAGCCTGGTACGTCGTGCATACCCAAACGGGGCACGAGGATAAAGTAAGAGAAAAAATCCTGCTTAACATCGAAATTCAAGGTTTCGGTGATCGCGTTTTTCAAGTCTTGGTTCCCACCGAAGAAGTCGTCGAAGTCAAACAAAACAAGAAAATTTTGCGCAAACGGAAATTTTTTCCGGGTTACGTGTTGGTCGAAATGAACATGACCAGCGAAGCGTATTGGTTTATTAAAAACATTACGGGCGTAACCGGTTTCTTGGGCGATCCCAATCCGGTCCCGTTACCGGAAGAAGAAATTGCCGGCATCGTAGAACTTACGGATAACACTTCCGGCAAACCCAAACACGTGGTGGAATTTGAACGCGGCGAAAGTGTCCGCATTACGGAAGGTCCGTTCAAACACTTCATCGGCGTGGTGGAAGAAGTCAACGAACAGAAGAACAAACTGAAAGTAATGGTAACGGTGTTTGACCGTGCCGCCCCCGTGGAGTTAGACTTCCTCCAGGTGGAAAAAAACTAGATTTTACCGCAGTAAGCAGTAAAAAATACGGAGTAACAACAAAATGGCAAAAGAGAAAAAAATTAAAGGTTACATCAAATTGCAGATTCCCGCTGGCGCCGCCAACCCGGCCCCGCCTGTGGGTCCGGCTTTGGGCCAGCATGGTGTTAACATCATGGAATTCTGCAAACAGTTCAACGCCAAAACGGCTAAATTGGAAAAAGGTATTAAGATCCCGGTCGTCATCACCGTTTACGAAGACCGCTCTTTCTCCTTCATCACCAAAATGCCGCCTATGGCCGTGCTGATTATTAAGGAGTTGGGCCTTGCGAAAGGTTCCGGCGCTCCGCACAAAGATAAAGTCGGCAAGATCACCCAAGCCCAGTGTGAAAAAATCGCGGCCCAAAAACTGCCCGATTTGAACACCAAGGACATCAAACAAGCCGCGGAAATGGTAAAAGGCACCTGCCGCAGCATGGGCGTGGACGTAGTAAAATAAATTTAAACGAAGGGAGGGCGACAACGCCCGCTACTACCTAAGGAGTATTTAAGATGGGAAAAAGAATGGAAGCAGCTCAAAAAGCCTACGATAAAGCCAAAGTTTACACGTTGGAAGAAGGCGCTCAAATCGTCAAAGACAACGCCAAAGCCAAATTTGACGAAACGATCGAAATCCACGTGAAACTGGGCATCGACACCAAAAAGGCCGATCAGCAGGTCCGCACCACCGTTGCTTTGCCGCACGGTACGGGTAAGACCAAACGCATCGCCGTCATCGCCAAAGGCGAACACGCCCAGGAAGCGCAGCAAGCCGGCGCCGACCGCGTGGGTGCGGAAGATATTGTAGAAGAAGTAATCAAAGGCAAAATCGACTTTGACGTTTTGGTCGCCACGCCGGACACCATGAAAGATTTGGCCAAAGCCGCCAAAATCTTGGGTCCTCGCGGTTTAATGCCGAACCCGAAAAGCGGTACCGTTACGTTTGACTTGGCCAACACCATTAAAGCGTTGAAAGCGGGCCGCATCGAATTCAAAGCCGACGCCTACGGCATCGTACACGCCATTATTGGTAAAGCGTCCTTCGACGCCGCCAAACTGGCCGAAAATGCAAAAGCTGTTATGGACACCATTCTGCGCGTAAAACCCAGCACCTCCAAAGGTGTTTACGTCAGAAGCATTTCGCTCAGCTCCACGATGGGGCCCGGCGTATTTGTTTCGCACAAATAGTTGTTCTCTTTTGCAAATTAACCCCGCCTCTTCCGAGGCGGGGTTTTTTGTCGTCTAACGCTCCCGGCTATGCCAGGGCTGCTAAGGCCAGTCGCGGGTGGCGGCCCGCAGGGTGCGGCCTGCAGTGTACGGAAAATAAAAATAAATTGGCCCCCACGGCGTCCTTCCTGAGTGTTGTAATCGGGAATCTGTCGTTTTATTTGTAGTCATCCCGTAGTGTTTCTGTACGGGATCTACTTTATTTTTTAAAATCGGTAGATCCTGAGACCCTGCGGGCCGCCACATTTCAGAATGACCTAATTGATAACAACAGAATCCCGTAT
>JAUNWB010000180.1 GCA_030540535.1 Elusimicrobiales bacterium | reverse complement strand
GGGCAAAGACACTTCGTCCGGCCATTGGGAAATGGCGGGCTCGCCCGTGCAGTTTGAATGGGGATATTTCAAGCCCGATTATCCTTCGTTCCCCGAAGAACTGATTAAAAAGATTTGCGACGAAGCCGGCCTGCCCGGCATTTTGGGCAACAAAGCCGCTTCCGGCACCGCCATTATCGACGAACTGGGCGAAGAACACATCCAAACGGGCAAACCCATTTGCTATACGTCGGCCGACAGCGTGTTCCAAATCGCCGCGCACGAAAAACATTTCGGCCTTGATAAACTTTACAAACTGTGCGAAATTGCGTTTAAACACGTGGCTCCTTATAACATCGCGCGCGTGATTGCGCGCCCGTTTGAAGGCGAGAAAAAGGGCGAATTTAAACGCACCAAGAACCGCCACGACTATTCCGTCAAACCGCCCATGCCCACCGTGCTGGACGCGATAAAAAACGCGGGCGGAGAAGTGATTTCCGTCGGTAAAATTTCGGACATTTATGCCAAACAGGGCATTACCAAAGCGGTGAAAGCCTCGGGGCTGGAAGAGTTATGGAACGTAACGCTTGAAGAAGCCAAAAACGCGCCCGATTTCAGCCTGGTGTTTACGAACTTTGTGGATTTTGACATGACCTGGGGTCACCGCCGCGACGTGGAAGGCTACGCCCGGGGGCTGGAATACTTCGACACGCGCCTGCCGGACTTAATCGCCCAAATGCAAGCGGGTGATATCGCGTTTATCACGGCGGACCACGGCTGCGACCCGACGTACAAAGGCACCGACCATACGCGCGAACACGTACCCGTGATTATGTTCGGCCCCGGCGTGCGGCCGCAGTATATCGGCGCGCGCGAAACGTATGCCGATTTGGGGCAGACGATTGCGGACTATTTCAAACTGCCGCCCTTAAAATTCGGCAAAAGTTTTTTAGAGGAATAAAAGTAAAAGCCCCGGCTAAAACCGGGGCTTTTTTTGAAATCTAATCAATACGATACATCGTTAAATTATTAAAAGCTCCCGTATGTACTCCTCCTAATGCACGGCAAACTTGATTGGCCAAATCATCACTTGCATTCGCCGCGCAAATAAAAGCCCCCTCCCAAATTCCTCCCCTGTTTGCAACCACGGAACGGCGAATCATAATATAATGCCCACTCCAAAAAAGCTGAACGAAGACATTTAAATCTTCTTTATCCAGCACTAATACATTCCCGTTCGGCAGCGTCAACTTGCTGTTGGGCCCGTTAGTGGAGTCTTCACTCAACGTACCCGGCCAAGAAATATCCAATGCGGTAAAATCCGAACAGCGCTCTCCCGTCGCCAAATAATAGGCTTCTTCCGCCTGCGCAAGCGCCTTTACATTTAAAAAGAGTTCGCTCGCGCGGCTTTTGAGTACGGCCATCTTATACTGAGGCACGGCAACTGCGGCTAATATGCCAATAATTAAAACAACAACTAATAATTCTATTAATGTAAAACCGCGTTTTTGATACATAGGATATATCCCCCTTATGCGGTTTGACGGCTTACTTTACTAACGTCATTGCCGAGTGTAAGCGGCGCGCAGCCTTCGGGAATCTGTCGTTTCGTAACTACGAGATTCCGTACTATCCGCCGTCCGCAGGACCGGAATAACGACACAAAACGAATAAGCCGCCAAACCTGGATTATCCCCATGTTATCAAAAAAAAAAAACGGGTCAAGGCCCGTTCAAACGCACAAAAAAGGAGCCGTTTCCGGCCCCTTTCAAAATACATAACAAACTACCACGTTTTAATAAGCACTGCAAGGAGCGCCAAAAACACTAAACACATCAGTATTTTGGTAAGCCCCAAGTGTTTTTTCAGCCATCCTCCGAACGTTTTGGATTCACACCCGGCAAGCGCAAGTAAAAATACGACGGCCAAAGGGACAATAAACATCAGGTTATAAAACAGCAAATATCCCGCCGCACGCCAAAAATGTTCCCCCGCTTCTTTCAGTACCACCACAATCGTCGGCAGATACACCTGCCCCGTACACACCGCCTCCACCAGGGATACGATAAACCCCACCGCCGCGGCGGCCGCCCCCAAACGCCAAACGCTTTTTTGACGGTCTTTTAAAAATGCGTGCATCACCTTATGGATGAACGTTTTATATTTGGCTGGCAGTTGGAGTACCAGGCCGGACGCGTCTTTCGTGCGCGCGTAATGCACAAAATCATATATGCTGAGTGCCAGAAACACCACGCACAGCAAAACGGTCCCGGCCTTTACCGCCCACATCACATAATAAAAGCCCTGCATGGCGTACAAAAATTTAAACGCGCCAAGCCCCAAAAGCACATACGCCAAAAACACCGCCGCGCAATACGATGTACCGACGACAATCATTTCGCGGCGCGTATATTTGTACACGCTTAAAAACGAAATAAAAAACACGATAACCGCAAACGCGCACGGATTGATTCCGTCGATAAGCCCGGCCCCTGCAATCATCCAAAACGTCAGCTTTTTGAAAACACTTTCGTGGGCGGATATCCCTTCCGGTTCCGCAGTGGTGGAAGACAAAACGGGCTGCTCTGCCATCGGTTTATCAAGGGCATGGTCCGGCGTTTCCGCCGCTTTTTTAGAAACGCTCCGCCGGGTGGCAGACGTTTTAGTAACGGTTTTTTGCGCGGGAGTTTGTTCCGTGCCAGACAGAATTTTCACACGTGTTTTTTCGCCGTTTTTGACGGCTTTGGCAACAGCCTGGTCGGCACGCTCGCCGATTTCCTGCGGGTACCCCATTAAAAATTCGTCACCTATCGCCATGGCGGGCGTACCCGGGAACTCCGCGCCATATTCTTTCAATGCTTCCATAAACGCCAGGTTGTTTTGCGTCACGTCCACTTTTATCAGATCCATTTTATCGCGGTTGCGTTCCATAAAACCCGCCAGAAATTCCCGCTCCAAATGCTGACAATGCCCGCAATAAGGCGAACCGAAATACACCGCCGTTACTTTTTCCGCCGGAGCGGTTTGGGCAAACGCGCCCCCCGGGCCCATACCTAACAGCAGGGCCAAAAACAAGATTTTTTTCATAATTTCTCCTTAACAGTTCTGCCGGAAGTTATAGAAGGAAGGGAGTTCCGGCCGTGCGTCCTGCGAACACTCTTTTTTGGCCGGATAAAACCCCGCGGGTTCCCCGTACAACGCATGTTTTTTACAGCAATATCCCGTCGAACGCGCACCGTCTTTCACGCACAATAAAAAATACGGCTCCGCCGCAGGCGCACAGTTTTGGTTCGGCACGGGAACGGTTCTCACAGGTCCGCTTACCCAGCGGGAAAACCCGAACCCCGCCGCAAACAGAAAAACCGCACACGCCCCCAACGCGGCCCACCGCCGCCACACCAATGCACGCGGCGCGGTCACGCGCGCCCATACGCGGGCTTGCGTCAGCCCCCGCGCATCAAAATCAACGCGCGAACACCGCTTGATAAAACGTTCTTCGTTATTCATCTTTCATCTCCTTGCGCAACTTGGTTACGGCACGGTGAAGCGCGGTGCCCACGCCGCTTTCCGTCATCTGCACCTGTGCGGCGATTTGGCGGTTGTTAAGCCCGGAATAGAACTTTAACGCCACCAGTTCTTTTTCCCGCTCGTTTAGGTGCGATACGGCTTCCAGCAAACGGGCGGTTTCGCCGTCTTCTTCCGGGCCGGGCGCACGGGGTTCCCCAAACGCCTCTTCCCACCCGGTAAGGGATAAAAACTTACGCACGTAATACAACCGATGGTGCATATTGATTTCGTTGCGGGCGATGGTAAAAATCCACTGCCGAAACGTCCCTTTATCCGCGTTGAAC
>JAUNWB010000179.1 GCA_030540535.1 Elusimicrobiales bacterium | reverse complement strand
AGATTCTTTTTAGGCAAGAGTTAAACAAAATGGTAGCCAAAAAAAATCTGTGTGTACTCATTCTGGCGGCCGGTAAAGGCACGCGGATGAAATCTCCTCTTCCCAAACCGCTTCATCCGGTTTGCGGACTTCCGATTATTTCCCATATTTTAAAAGCGGCGCAGGATTTAAATCCCGCCGCCATCGGTCTTGTTGTGGGCCACGGTGCGGAAGAAGTAATCCAAACCGTTAATTCCAATTTGGCCGCCTGGGGCGTTACGGCCCCGGTCGTTTTTGCGCACCCGACCCATTTGTCCGGCTCCGCTTCGGCGGTAAAAGCCGCGCTGCCTCTTTTGGAAAAATTCGAAACCGTCCTCGTGTTAAACGGCGATACGCCGCTTCTGCACACGCATACGTTGGAACAAATGCTGGACGTACACGAAGCCAATAAATGCGGTGCGGTGGTGCTGGGTGTTACGGTACCCAATCCCGCCGGTTACGGCCGCATCGTGCGCGACGAAACAGGCGCGTTTGAAAACATCACCGAAGATGCGGACGCGGATGAACAAACCAAGCAAATTGCCGAAATCAACAGCGGCATGTACGTTTTTAATTCCAAACTTTTGCAAAACGCGCTTACCCAGCTTACGCCGCAAGGCCCCAAGCGCGAATTTTATTTGACCGATACTCTTGCGCTCATCAAACAGATGAACGCACCCGTACTCGTTTTCGGCAGTGAAGATTACGAACAGGCCTTGGGCGTTAACAGCAAAGCTCAGCTGGCCGAAGCCGAACAGATTTTGCGCGACCGCGTTGCCCGCCGTCTAATGGATGAAGGCGTAACGCTCGTCCGCCCGAAAGAAGTATTTATCGACCCGGAAGTAAAAATCGGCGTCGATACGGTGGTTTGTTCCGGCTGTTACATCAGCGGTAAAACGGTCATCGGCAAGAATTGTTATATCGAAGCTAATTGCTATATTAAGGATTCCGTCATCGGCGATAACGTCACCCTCAAAATGGGTACCTATATTGAAGAATCCGAAGTGGAAGAAACCTGCCAGCTGGGGCCGTACGCGCATCTGCGCCCGAAATCGGTGCTGAAAAAAGGTGCGAAAGTGGGCAATTTTTCCGAAATTAAAAAATCCGTCATTGGGGAAGGTTCCAAAGTAAACCACCTTAGCTACATCGGCGATACCGTTATGGGCGCCGGGGTAAACGTAGGGGCGGGGGCCATCACCTGCAATTACGACGGTAAAAATAAACACCAAACGGTGTTGGAAGACCATGTGTTTGTGGGGTCTAACGTCAATTTTGTGGCGCCGGTAACGGTGCGCGAATATGCAAAAATCGGCGCGGGGTCTACAATTACCAAAGAGGTTCCGGCGGAATCTCTGGCGATTGCCCGTACGCGTCAGGTTGTTTTGGAAAACAAAGGTGTGAAAAAACATGACTAAAAGCGTAAACGGTGATTTGAGGATTTTCTCCGGCAATTCCAATATTGCTTTGGCGCAGAAAATTTGCGAACACTTGAATATGGACATGGGCAAACTGCGCGTGGAACGGTTTGCTGACGGAGAAATTGACGTGCAAATCCTGGAAAGCGTACGCGCGCACGATTGCTACATCATCCAGCCCACCTGTCCGCCCGTCAACGAAAATTTGATGGAACTCTTAATTATGATTGACGCGTTCAAACGCGCCAGCGCGGGCAGAATTACTGCGGTAATCCCCTATTTCGGTTACGCCCGTGCGGACCGCAAAGCGTCCCCCCGCGTGCCGATTACCGCCAAACTGGCCAGCAACCTGATTACCAAAGCGGGTGCTGACCGCATTATGACGGTGGACCTGCACGCCGGCCAAATCCAGGGGTTTTTTGATATCCCCGTAGACCACCTGCGCGCACGCAAAGTATTCCTGGATTATTTTAAAGATTTCGACCGCAACGACCTTGTGGTTATTTCGCCGGACGTAGGCGGCGTGGAACGCGCCCGCAAATTCGCCGCGCGTATGGATGCGGGGTTGGTTATCATCGATAAACGCCGCCCCAAAGCCAACGAAGCGGTGGTGTACAACGTCATCGGCGACGTGAAAGACAAAGTGGCCATTATCTTTGACGATATCGTGGACACGGCCGGTACCCTTACTACCGTGGCGCAAAAAATCAAAGAACGCGGCGCGCGCGAAATTTACGCGGCGTGTACGCATGGCCTGCTGTCGCGCAACGCGATGGACAAAATCAACAAGTCCGACATCAAAAAGCTAATCATTTCCGATTCGCTGCCGATTCGCGACTTGGGCCCGAAAGTGGACGTGCTGTCCGTTTCGTATCTGCTGGCGGACGCCATTAAACGCAACCACGACGGCCGCTCCATCAGCGACATGTTTAATTAAAAATTTTCGAACGAAAATATTTGGAGGAATACAATGGAAAAAGTAAGCATCTCTGCCGTTACCCGCGAAGGTATCGGCGTTAAAGGAACCCTCTCCCAAATCAGAGCGGAGAAGAAAGTTCCGGCCGTGGTGTACGGCGGCCATAAAGAACCCGTCAGCGTTACCGTGAGCGTAAAAGATTTGGAAAAAATCGTCAAAGCCGGTAAAAACACCATCGTGGAAATTGCTTTGAACGGCGAAAACGAACTCGCGCTTGTCAAAGAAATCCAGTACCACGCCGTGACCGACAACCCGATCCATGCCGACTTTCAGCGCGTAAGCATGAAAGACAAAATGGACGTCGTCGTTCCGCTTAAACTCGAAGGCACCCCCGCCGACGTTACCAACTACGGCGCCATCGTGGAACACATCTTGCGCGAACTCGAAGTGCGCGCTTTGGTCAGCGCCATTCCGCACGAAATTGTGTTGGATATCACCCCGATGACCATCAACAAAGGTATCTTGGCCGGCGACGTGAAACTGCCCGAAGGCGTAGAACTCGTAACCGACAAAGAAGCCCCCGTCGTACACTTGATGGTTCCGAAAGAAGAGGAAGCGCCTGCCGCCGCGCCGGCCGATGCCGCCGCCCAGCCGGAAAGCTCTTCCACCAAGGGCAAAAAAGACGAAGAAGGCAATTTGGCCAAAAAATAACCTATGCAATATCTCTTGGCCGGGCTGGGCAACCCTGGAACCCAATATGCGCGTACGCGTCACAACGCCGGATTTATGGTGTTGGACGAAGCCGCACGCAAATGGGGCGCTTCCTGGAACGCCTGGCAGAAGCTGGGAGAATATGCCAAGGTTACTTTGGGCGGGCACGAAGTTTTCCTGCTCAAGCCGTCTACTTATATGAACGAATCGGGTCGGGCTGTATCCAGCCTGGCCCGGTTCTATAAAATCGCGCCGCAGAACTGTTTGATTTGTTTTGACGAAGTAGCTTTGGAGGTCGGCAAACTGCGTATCCGCAAAAACGGGTCCGCCGGCGGCCAAAAAGGCATGAAAAGCGTGATTGAACAGCTGGGCACGCAGGATATTCCGCGCCTGCGCGTGGGTGTGGGGCCGAAGCCGGATAAGTTTGATTTGGCCAATTTTGTTTTATCCAATTTCCCCAAATCCCAGGAAAGTGCTTTAGAGGACGCTCTTTCCCGCGCGGTGGAAGCGGTGGAAACGTTTTTTTCCGACGGTTTGGAAAAAGCCATGAATAAGTTTAATTAACCGTTTTTTATGTTATTAAAAGCTCCGGCAGAGATGCCGGGGCTTTTTTATTGCTGACCGTCGCAGTCCCCCGGGCGCAACCTCGGTGTTTGTATAATAAAAAAACCGCCCGAAAGAGCGGTTTTCAGAAGGGTTACAGTTCTCGGCGCGTGACGGAACGGGTGCGGAAATCAACATGATAAACGTATTGCTCGTTGCGGTTTTTATTGAT
>JAUNWB010000178.1 GCA_030540535.1 Elusimicrobiales bacterium | reverse complement strand
AGCCACTAAAAAGCGGCTTTTGATATAGGGTACGTCAAAATTGGATGCTAACTGATGGCTAAGTAAAATGTTGGGTCGATTATAAATTAAAAAATAATCTTCAATATGAAGAAAAAGAAAATATTAAATGTATGTTCAGAATATTGTTCTGGATGTGGACTATGTGGTTCTGTTTTAGATGTTGATTTTAAAACAGATACAAAAGGTTTTATATATCCAGAACTAAATCAGAGTTCCATTGATTTATGTAGTAAAGTTTGTCCTGCAAGCGGGTATGCCCTGAATAATTATTCGGATGGTACAATTTTTGGTAAAGTCTTAATGTCACAATTAGGATGGTCTTGTGATAATGATGTCAGGCATCAGGCTTCAAGCGGTGGTGTGTTGACGTCTATTTGTTTGTATCTAATTCGAAATCATATAGTAGATGGTATAATACAAACAAGAAAGGATGAAAAAGATCCAAGAAAGACAGTAACAATTGTAAGCACAAAGGAATATGAAGTACTGTCATGTATGGGTTCCAGATATTCTGCTTCAAGCCCATTAATGAATATAAGAAATCTTATAGAGCCTAATAAAAAATATGCTTTTATAGGAAAGCCTTGTGATGTGTCGGCATTGCGAATGTTTCAAAGTGAATTTTACGAACCATGGGTAGGACAGATTGAATATATGTTCTCCTTTTTTTGTGCAGGACAACCAAGTATGAATGCAAATAATAAGTTGTTAAAAGCTTTGGACTGTGATAATATCAAAGACTGTAAAGATTTGCAATATAGAGGAAATGGTTGGCCTGGGTTTGCAACAGTCGAATTTTATGATAATAAAGTCAACAAGATGGACTATGAGAAATCATGGATGACTATATTAGGTAGAGACGTAAGAAAATTTTGCCGATTTTGTGCTGACGGCACTGGTGAATATGCGGATGTTTCATGTGGTGATGCATGGTATCTGACAGCAGATAAAAAACCTGATTTCATGGAACGTCCTGGTAGAAATGTTATTTTTTCTAGAACTGAAAAGGGAAAAAGTTTGATGGAGATGGTTGTTAAGGCAGGATATGTTGATGTAGAAGACTTTGATATTGACAAAGATGAGCTTACAAAGAGACAGCCATATCATTATGCAAGAAAAGCCTCGCTTAGCAGTCTGAAACTTGCTATGCAAATTTGTGGAAGGAAATTTCCTCTATATAGTAATAATGTTCTATCAATATTTGCAAAAGATTTTCCTTTGAAAAGTAAGGCTTATAGATGTTTGGGAACAATTCAGAGAGTTTGGAAAAAAGTATTATAATTATGAAAAGAAAAATAGGATTATTGGGATTGACTTTTACTGATCCCAACAAGGGGTGTGAGGCATTGACATATACATTTATAAATATGCTTCAACGAATCTACCAAAATGACGAGTTGGAGGTAGTTTGTTTTATGCGTACAGATGAATTGGGAAAGATAGAACAATTCTTTCCAAATATAAAATTTGTAGGATTCATACTGAATATATATAGCATAAACTGTTGGATAAAAGTGTATCAAGAGATAAAAACATGCAGTTGTGTTTTTGATGCAAGTTATGGTGATGGCTTTACAGGAATATATGGAACAAGACGCAATTTTGTGCAGGCTTTAAGAAAACAGATGGTCATTTCTGCAAATAAACCTCTTTTTTTGTTGCCTCAGACATATGGATTATATAAGTTCCCTTTTAAGAATTGGTCTATAGGACTAATTAAAAAGGCTAATTTGGCTTACGCAAGAGACGAGATGACCGCAAAGGCTGTAGGAACTTTTGTCAAAACCACTTCGGATCTAGCATTTGGCTTGCCTTTTGATAAAAATATGTTTCCTATGAAAAATGATGGAACGAAGAGATTTGGTTTGAATGTATCATCTTTGTTGTGGGATGAAGAGACAAGCCAAAGATTCGGTCTAAAAGTTGATTATAGGGGCTTTTATGAAAAACTTTTGACATATTTAATTAATGAAACAGATTATGAAGTTCATATAATTCCGCATGTATTGGATATAAAACATCCTAATGCTCCAGAGAATGACTACAGAATATGTGAAGAAATAAAAAGAATATATGAAGAAGTCCATTTGGCTCCTGCATTTGAAACGGCAATAGAGGCTAAAAGCTATATCTGCCATATGGATATTTTCTTAGGTTCAAGAATGCATTCTACAATAGGAGCCATTTCATCAGGTGTGACAACTATTCCATTCTCGTATGCTCATAAGTTTGAGGCATTATATTCTAATATAGATTATCCTTATGTTCTTTCGGCAACAAAGTTATCAACGGACGAGGCTTTAGACATTGTTAAAACATGGATTGCAAAGCCACAGCCTTTGCAAGATGAGGGAAGAAAAGCCGTGAGGAGAGCATTTGTAAAATTACAGGATTTTGAAGAAGATCTGATAGCGTCATTAAAAAACAATGGTTTATTATGAAAGTCAACGGCAAAAGAAAAATATTGTTGGTGAGGTCTACTCCCAATGATATTGATATTAATGCATATAATGTACAACAAGTAGGCTTGGGCAAGGCATTTTGCGAACTTGGATTTGACTATGATTTTATAACATTGAAAAAAGATGCCCCTCGAAAAGAATTCGTTTTCTATGAAAAGAACGGATGTAGGGCAAAATGTATAGAAAAACCTCGTAAACGTTTTTTTAGGTGGGGAATTAATACTGAGATAGCGGATGCTCAGTTCTTGGCTCAATATGACTTGATTATTTGTCAAGAATATTATCAACTAGAGTCGTATCTCATAGCAAGAAAATCAGATAAAGTGGTGTTATATTCTGGCCCTTATTACAATATGTTTATGCCTAAGCTGTTATCGCCAATATATGACATGGTATTCACAAAAAAAATTGACGAGAAAGTCAAGAGTATATTAGTTAAGTCTCAACTTGCTTTTGATTTTTTACATAATAAGGGATATACAAAGTTACATAACATAGGTGTGGCTTTGGACGCAAGCCGATTTGAAAATGAAACGCAAATTAAGCCTGAGACACAAAAAGTGATTGACTATATGAAAGAGCACAAATGTATATTGTACGTTGGTGCTTTGAGCGATAGAAAAAATTATCCGTTCTTGCTGGAGGTATATCAGTATGCTTTGAAATATGTGCCAGACTTGAAATTTGTAATGATAGGGAAAAGTAGGGTTTCCGCTATGGCAAAACTTGCAGGAAAGAAAGACGATGATTATGCTGCTAAATTCTATGATAAGCTTCCGCAGAATGTAAAGGATGGTATTTATCACATTGAGAGGATAGATAATCCTCAACTGAAATTTATATATCCTCTAGCTAAAGCATTTTTATTACCTTCAAAGCTTGAGATATTCGGAATGGTATTATTAGAGGCCATGTATCTGAGGACACCAGTTATAACAAGTCTAAATGGTGGTTCTATGACTTTGATACAAGGAAAAGAAACTGGCTTGATTGTTGAACAATTTGATAAGGATTTATGGTGTCAAGCTATTATTAAATACTTAGATAATCCTGAATGCACAAATGAAGTAACAGAAAGGGCGTATAAACTTATTCGTGATGAATATAATTGGACTGTTTTAGCTAAGAAAATGTTGAATATAGCAGGCATTGATTGTTAGTGTCAAGAAGTTTTGTAAAGCATGTAATAAAGCTTTTACTTTTAATGGCTATTGGAGAAATTTCTGATTACAGATTAAAGTTATACAGATAACTTAGATGGCAGATATTATAGTAAAGAAATAAATACCACATGGCAGGCGAACGGTTGTGAATATCTTTTAGCAACTTTCCTTTCATGACTTAGTAGCCGG
>JAUNWB010000177.1 GCA_030540535.1 Elusimicrobiales bacterium | reverse complement strand
GTGGCGGTGGATAAAGCGCGTTATTCGGAGCTGATGGCTTTAACAAAGCACGTTAAAAATGAACAAGAATTATATTATATGTCTAATGGCAGGTATGCTTCTTCCTGTGCGGAATTAGCCGGCGATGTTCCGTCCGGGGCCACTGTTTCCGAAAACCAGTTAATACTTCCTAATCACAATTATGTAATTTGTTACCATTCCGGGGCTTCGTCAGCGAGTGGGGAGCGTGTAGCGGGTATTACGGTAGATGCAGAAAACGCCAGATTAAACAGCTATGAGATGATTCTTGATAACAGTTCTGTTCCGTCGGAGAATTGGCGGATAGCCTGTTGGTCGAACGGGACTAGCCGTACCCGCCGCGTCTGCCGCAGTATGGGAGGACAGCTGATTTTTAACGACCAATATTACCGTTTGGAATAAAGTAACGTTTGGGTTTGGGCGGAGGTTTGTGATATTAATTGCTTGCGCGGGATAGAATGTCCCGCGCAATTTTTTTGGCGTCAAAATCCGTCGGGTGTTCAAGTGCGATACTCAACGCGTTTGTATAGCGGTTAAACCAGGTGCGCTGGCGTTTGGCGTACTGGCGCGTGAGCGTGGCGACGCGGTCTACCGCGTCTTTGCGCGCAAGTTCCCCTTTTAAAAACGCAATCGCCTGCGGATATCCCAGGCTTTTTAGGGCGGGGGTGTCTTCCGCGTATCCTTCGGTAAGAAGCGTGCGGGCTTCTTCGGCCATACCGTCAAAAATCTGGTCCGTACGCAGGTTAATGCGCGCGTGTAATGCTTCTTTGGCCCAATCTAAGTAAACCCATTGGGAGGCGTTTTCGTCCGGCAGTTTGAAGAAATTGCCGCTTTTTAGTTCGCTGGCCGGTTTGCCCGTCAGCAGGCACAGTTCCAGCGCGCGCATCGTGCGCTGAACGTTTCCGACGGGAATGGCCGCGGCGGAAGCGGGGTCCTTTTCTTTTAGAGCAACGTGCAAGCCTTCTTTACCACGTTCGGCAAGCAGTTTTTGGAGTGTTTCGCGCGTTTCTTGTGTGCTTTGCGGCAGTTCATCCATCCCTACAAAAAACGCGTGCAGATACATCCCCGTTCCTCCGGCAAAAATAATTTGGCGGCCGGGATTGTTCTGTATAATTTCCCCGGCGAGTGCTTTAAATGCGCCGGCGTTAAAAGTGTCCGTTACGTCCAAAAAATCTACCAGGTGATACGGCACTCCGTTCACCCTGTACGCACCGTTTTGCCAGGTGCCCGCGGGTTTAGCGGTGCCGACGGTGAGGCGTTTGTACACTTGGCGCGAATCGGCGGATAAAATGATTCCGTTCGTTTGGCGTGCCAGTTCAAGCGCCAGTTCGGTTTTGCCGGATGCGGTCGGGCCGCAGAGGACGATAGGTTTCATATATATATTGTACTTTTTATGGGTGTGGGTTTGGCGTACCAGTTTGCAGCATATCCAAAATAGTGTGGCTCAAATAATCAAAAGAGCGCGGTGGGTAGGGCAGGGGCGGCTCGCCCCTTGACCCGTTTTTTTTTTTTGATAACATGGGGATAATTAAGTTTATTTGCTTGTCATCCCGGGCGTGGACCCGGGATCCAGTCCGTTTAATAAAAGTAGTAATCCTTATTTTATTCTGGATTCCCGGTTCGCGGCGCGCCCGGGAATGACGCATGACGGAGGAGGTTTTATGTATCAAAAAAGCGGTTTTACTTTAATAGAACTTTTAGTCGTTGTGTTAATCATCGGCATATTGTCGGCGGTAGCGCTGCCGCAGTATGAATGGGCGGTGGAAAAATCGCGCGCCGCCGAGGCTTTGGCCGTCCTTAAAACGTTGCGGGACGCGCAAGAAGTGTATTATATGGCGAATGGCGCATATGCGTCCGATTTCACGGCGTTGGATGTGGATGTGCCGGAAAGCAAGTATTTTAATTACGTAGATGGCGGAATTTCCGTCGCCGCGTCCCATAAAACAAAGCCGTATTTAATCGCCTACCGCTGGCAGACCGAGGAAAACGACTCCATCGTTTGCGGAACGGACTCTGCTGCCGAGGTCGACTGGGCAAAACAGATGTGTAAACATTTGGGCGCGGACACCGGTGTAAACGGTTGGCGCTGGCCGATTGTAAAATAAAATTTTTCTATAAAACGCCCCGGTACTTTTGAGTGCCGGGGTGTTTCTATTTGCGAAGTTTTGTAGATTGGAACTATTTGTCTTCAAAAAGGCTTTCGTCTTTTTGGATTTTATTGCAGATTTTGTTGCATTTGCATTCGGGTACGCACACGTCGGGCAGTTTTAACAGAATACGCGTATCGCAGTCGTTAAAATCGTCGGCCATTTCGCTGATGATTTTAGCGTCTTTTTCCGCCACTTTGATAAATTCAATACCAATCGTGTATACGTTTTCGCGCTGTTTCACCCAGGCGAGTTTCGCGCCCACTTCCATTTTACCCGCGCCGGGAAGCTGCAGGCTGATGGAAAAGCGGTCCGCCAGCGGCGCGCCCAGGAAACTAATCATGCGCATGCCGGAGGCCGACAAGTCCGCCAAAATGGCTACGAGCGACGTTTCCTTCCCGTCTTCCGTTTTATAGTGTAAGTTGACCGGTTCAATCAAATTGCTGATAACCGGCATACGCGGATGTTTGCGTTTTTCGGAAAAATTCTTTTTCTTCATAAATCAGTCCCTCGCAAATAATAAAGTTCCGTCTGCTTTTTCGATGTTTACTTTTACAATGCTTCCCACCGGGTAGTCTTTATTGGTTTTTACCCAGAAGTTCCCCGACGAGCGGCCCTTGTTCGCGCCCTCCATCAGCACTTCCTGTACCGTGCCGATTTGCCCTTGATACGCGCGTTCCGCAAGGCCTCTTACTCTATTTAACAAAATCTCAAGCCTTTCTTCCAGTACTTTATCGGAGTGCAATTTCATGAGCGCGGCAGGCGTGCCCTGGCGGGGGGAATATTTATAGCAGAACGCGGCGGAAAAACCCGCTTCTTCCACGAGAGTCAGGGTCTGCTCGAAATCTTCCTGCGTTTCCGTCGGAAATCCGACGATAAGGTCCGTCGAAATGTTCATGCCGATGTCTTTAAGCGCTTGGATTTTTTCCAGCAGCGTTTCACGCGTGTAGCCGCGTTTCATTTCGGCCAGCACTTTGGAGGAACCGCTCTGCGCGGGCAGGTGTACGTGGTGCGCGATTTTGGGGTTGTCTTTCACGGCTTCTAAAAATGCGGGCGTAAAATAGATGGGGTGCGGGCTTGTAAAGCGTACGCGTTCGATACCGGGCACTTCGCTCGCGCGGTTGAGTAAATCCGCAAATGTGGTTTTTCCGTCGGAATAGGCGTTGACCGTTTGGCCCAGCAGCATGATTTCTTTGGCCCCCTGGTCAGCCTTGCGGCGGACTTGCTCCAAAATCTCTTCCTGCGGCAGGCATTTAATCGGCCCGCGCACCGTGGGCACAATGCAGTAAGTACACGCAAAATTGCACCCGCGCATGATGGTTACGTAGCCCGTCAGCCCCGGTTTTAACGGTTCGCCCTGCGGGCCGGTAGGGGGGAAGAGGCCGCTTTTTTCCAGCGTGTCGCCAAAGTTTTCGATGTTTTTCGCGCCGGATAAAATATCCAAAAACGGGTAGTGTTTTTTTAATTTTTCACCCATGCGCTGGGCGGCGCAGCCGGCAAAAATCACGCGGCGGCCGGGGCGTTCTTTTTTCCACGCGCCCAGGCGGCCCAGGAACGAAACGGCGCGGTGTTCGGCATGGTCGCGCACGGTGCAGGTGTTGATGAGGACGACGTCGGCTTCGTCCAGGTTGTCGGTTGTCGTCATACCGCGCGCGGCCAGGTGGGAAAACATTTCCTCCGAG
>JAUNWB010000176.1 GCA_030540535.1 Elusimicrobiales bacterium | reverse complement strand
TCCCGTTCTGTCTAAACCAGGGTCTATACCTAAAACGGTGGTTATGTTGTCCGTCAAGCGGCCTCTCAAACTAAGCGTTTAATTTGGCGGCGACGGCTTCGTCGATGCTGGAGTTATCGTACACGTTTTTGGTGTCGTCGTGGTCGTCCAGCGCTTCGAGCATTTTCATCAGCGTTTCAGCGGTGTGTTCGTCGGTAACGGCCACGTCCGTATCGGGAATCATGGAGAGGTCGGCCGATTCCGGCGTAATGCCTTTGGCTTCGATGGCTTTTTTAACGGCGTCCAACGCGGCCATTTCCGGCGCGGTGATGACTTCGTACACGTCGCCCGCGGTGCGCACGTCTTCCGCTCCCGCTTCAAGCGCGAGGTTCATCAAGTCGTCTTCGGAAATATCTTCTTTTTTAACCAGGATTAAACCTTTGCTTTTGAACATGTAAGACACGCAGCCCGCCGTGCCGATAGAGCCGCCGTGGCTGGTAAAAATTTTGCGGATTTCCGCGAACGTGCGGTTTTTGTTGTCCGTGGTGCATTCCACGATAATTGCCACGGAACCCGGGCCGTAGCCTTCGTACGTGATTTCTTCGTAAGACACGCCGGGAAGCTGGCCCGTACCTTTCATAATGGCGCGTTTGACGTTGTCAATCGGCATGTTGGCGGCGCGGGCGTCGTCCATGGCCTTGCGCAGGCGGGGGTTCTGGTCGGGGTTGCCGCCGCTCATTTTGGCGGCGATGGTTACTTCTCTTAAAATTTTGGTAAAAACTTTGCCTTTTTTGGCGTCTACGAGGGCCTTTTTGTGTTTAATACCGGCCCAGTGCGAATGTCCACCCATAGGTATCTCCTTACAGCAAAATAAGATACTTCTATTCTACCAAATTTTTGGCCCGGCGGAAGAGGGGGGATTGTTGCTAAAATATAGATATGAATTTATCCGACCGAATTTTACAGGAATTATCCGCCGGGAAAAACCCGGAAAAAGCCCGCTTGATGGCCCGCTTTTTTAAAACGGGCAAGGGGAAATATGCCGAGGGCGATTTGTTTTGGGGCTTAACCTCCGCGGCCGTGCAAAAAACGGCACGCAAGTATGCCGCCGGAATTTCGCTGCGGGAAGTGGATGCGCTGCTTGCCCACCCGTTTCACGAAGCGCGTTCCTGCGCCGTAGTGATATTGGTGTGGCAGTATCAGCACGCCAAAACGCCGCAAGAACGCAAGGCCGTATTTGATTTTTTCGTGCCCCGCTTACCCCGGGCGAACAATTGGGATTTGATTGACGTATCCGTCTATAAAATTATCGGCGCGCAGTTGTTCGGTTCCGGCGCGGAGCTGCTGTTTAGGCTGGCGGAGTCCTGCAATTTGTGGGAGCAGCGTGCGGCGGTGGTGTCCACCCTTTATTTTATTAAACACGGGAAACTGGACGTAACATTTGCTTTGTGCGAAAAATTGCTTTCCCACCCGCATGATTTAATGCACAAGGCCTGCGGCTGGATGCTGCGCGAAGCGGGCAAGCAAGACGAAGCGGCCCTCTGCGCGTTTTTGGATAAATTCGCCGCCGTGATGCCGCGTACGATGCTGCGCTATTCGCTTGAAAAGATGGACCGGGAAAAGCGAACCTATTATATGGGCAGGAAGGCGGCCCAATAAAACGTATAAGTTTAGTAAAATAGAAACAGGCCCCGTTAGCTCAACTGGATAGAGTACCGGTCTTCGGAACCGGTGGTATGGGTTCAAATCCCATGCGGGGCATTTTTTATGTACCGCAAGCAGGCAAACTGCTTTGCCTGCGTTGGGGTTTGAAGGCCGGAGCGTTGTTTTTGTTTGCGCTAACGCGCAAGGCAAAAACCGCGAGGCCCGGTGCGTAGGAAATTTTCGTCAGAAAATTTACTGAAGCAAAATCCCATGCGGGGCACATGTTTTCTTCCTTTTCTTTTTTCTGTTTTTCTAATTAATTTTTTTGAGTTGGCGGGATAAAAATTTTTTTGATATAACTATATTATTATGAAATCAATCAAAAACGAAGGGGCCGCTTGCTGCCCCAACCATTGTGAACCCTTTGACGCGGAATACTGGTCGCTCGTGAGTGCGGACCAGGACCCCGATTTAAAAAATGCCGTTTTGGGCGGAGAACTGACTTTGGTGCGCTGCCCGGAATGCGGCACGTTTTTCCATCACGACGGGGACCTTATCTATTTTGACGCCCCGGCCGAACTGTTGGTTTTTGTGTTTTCGGAAAAAGACCGCGAAAAAGAACCCGAACTGTTAGCCCGTATGCAGAACGATTACGGCATTATCAAAAACACCCTTTTAAAACAGTTGAATATGGACTATCCGCCCATTTCCGTTTTTGGGCTGGAAGCATTAAAAAATGTTTTGCAAGAAGAAGACAAGAACGGTTTTGAATCGGAAGCCATCGCCGCCGCTGCCGCCGTGCAGGGTTTCAGCGTGGCGCGGTTGAAACCGTCTTACGCGCGGCAACACCATTTCCCGCTCTACGTTCCGGCTCCCGCGCAAGGCCAGTCGGCCAACGATTATGCCGTAACGGCCGTCAAAGTGCTTAAATCCGGGCTGGCCAGCCCGCTTTTGCGACACTTTGCCGATAAAATGAGCGAGGACGGAGCCGAAGCTCCGGCAGTATTATGAGATCTTTCCTTCCCAAAAAATACGAAGAACAGCTTTACGCCGTCGGCGCGTACGCACACAAACTGGGCTTAAAAGCCTGGGTGGCGGGCGGCGCGGTGCGCGATTTTTATTTGGGCAAAGATACGCTGGATATCGACCTTTCTTTTGACGGAAACCAGGAATCCGTCGCCGGGTTTTGCGTAAAGCAGTGGGGCGGCGGCAAACGCAAATTTTCCCGCTTTTGTACCTTCCGCGTGAATATGGCCAACGGCCTTAAATTCGATATGGTCCGCGCGCGTAAGGAAACGTATCCTTATCCGGGCGCGCTGCCGGAAATTGAACCCACCAAAGATATTAAAGACGATTTGTTCCGGCGCGATTTTACCGTCAACTCCTGGTGTTTTTCTATTCATCCGGCCACCTTCGGCAAACCGTACGATCCCTTCGGCGCCAAAAAAGACATCGACGCCGGGCTCATCCGCGTGCTTCACGAAAAAAGTTTTTTGGATGACCCCACCCGCCTTTACCGTGCCGTGCGTTTTGCAGGCCGTTTCGGCTGGAAGCTGGCCCCGAAAACCGAAAAATTACTGATGGAAGCCGTGCGGGAAGAATATCCGCTTTTGTTGTCGCGCGAACGCTTCAGCCACGAATTTTTAAAAGTGCTGAAAGAAGAAAAAATCCGCGATATCTTTATGCTGATGGAAAAGTACGATTTATTAAAATTCGCGTGGCCCGGCCTCCACTGGCACGATGCGCTGCTGCGCACCAAAGACGTGGCCGAACGCACCGGGATTTTGGTGTGTATGCTGGGCACGAGCGGGGAAGATTTTTTGCGCAGTTTGCGTCTGCCCAAAGAGTTTAGCCAGGAAATTTTAGGCGCGTGGCAGATTGTGGAAGAACAGATGAGCCCGCTGGCTCCCGTTTCTCCGCTGCAGGCGGAAATCATTAAGGCCGTCCGCCCCTGCCTGGCGCCGACCGCGCTGGAACCGTGTTTTATCCGCGGACGCGAACTGAAAGACATGGGCTTTGTGGGCCGGAAAATTTCTTTGGCGCATGAGCGCGTGCGCCGGGCGCAGTGGGAAGGCAAAGTAACCAACCACGAAGAAGCTGTCGCTTTCTTGAAAAAATAAAAGGTTATAACCTTTTTGTATAACACCCCGGGACATTCGGCCGGGGTGTTTTATGTCGGAAAAGAAACATTCGCCCTTATGGGCGCGGCGGGCAGCGGTCTTTCCGGTATGAAGTATACAGGGAAA
>JAUNWB010000175.1:596-3929 GCA_030540535.1 Elusimicrobiales bacterium | reverse complement strand
TAACGGTTAATGCCAACGTAACCGACACCAACGACGGAAAACAGCCGGACGGCATCCATAACCACTACATCGTGGGCGGCGCGGTTTACAAAAACACCGCCGACGGAAATACCGTCAACATTTCCCAGGGCGTAACGGTTAAAGGCCGCGCCGTGGCGGGCGGTTTAGCCCGTACAACCCGTCCCGAAAACACGGACAGCGAAAAATGGGAAACCGGCAGCGCGACGAACAACACCGTTAACATTAACGGCGCTACGATTACCGTCGCCCCGCAAGACGCCGATACCGTTTTCTCCATCGGCGACCCTGTAGCCGTAGCGGGCGGCGCCTCCCAATACTTCAGCGGAAACGTCAGCGGCAACACCGTTAATATTTCCAACAACTCCACTATCAACGGTATTGTGGCCGGCGGTTTGTCTTACGTTGAAACCACCCAGGAAGAAGTGGACGACCACGACGTTACCCCCGTACGCGACAACAATAACAATACCGTTAATATTACAGATTCTACCGTCAACGGCGACGTATACGGTTCTTTCGGCGGCGTATCGGGCAACTACAACACCGTCCGCCTGGACAACACCACCGTCAACGGAAACGTTATTGCCGCAGAAAGCGGATTTTCTCTGCATGACGGTTCTGCCTCCGTGGGAACCTTTAACTACAACCGCGTAGAACTTTTAAACGGAACCAAAGTAGGTTCCGCCGCCGCGGTGGACGCCAATAACAACAACGCGAGCTACAACTCGATGTTGATTCAAAATTCCGCCGTGCAGGACGGAGAAATCTACACCGTTAAAATGGTTCACGGTCTGGAAGATAACAGCAACACCATCTCCGGCGAAACGAACTACAACTCCTTAAAGCTGAAAGATTTAACCGGCACCACCGTAAACGAAATCGGCGCGGCGCTGAACATGACGGGCAACCCGACGGGCAACTCCGTCAGCGTACTTAACTCCAACGTTACCGTCGCGTTTGACGCAAACAAAACGTTCGGCGGGATTGCGAACGTTACGAACTTAACTTCGCTGGGCTTGTTGGGTACGAAATCCGTCAACGGCTACGAAATCGCTCCGGAGCTTAACACCGCCAACGGTTACATTTTGGGCGGCGCGACGGCGGATTACACCAGCCAGGTAAACTCGTCGCCTTCCGAAGAAGAACCGGAAGAAGTCATCAAAGGTTTCGGTTCGTCTTCCAACAACAACACCATTAAGCTCCAGGGCGGCGAAGTAACCGCCAATGTGGTGGGCGGTTTTGCTTCGTACGTAAGAGAAGTCAAATACTGTACCGTTCAAACAGACGACCAAGGCAGAAAGACCGAAGAAAAAACCGTCGTCAAAAACGGCCGCATTACCACCACGACCACTATCACCTATACGTACGCCGAGGACGGTTCGTCCACATCGGAAACGACCACCGAAAGCAGCGACCCCGCGGAATTAATCGACGAAAAATTCTCCGCCTCCAACAACACCATCGAACTCACGGACGTAACCCTTAACGGCAACGTGTACGGCGGGTACGTAGACGGCGCTGAACTAAAACAGGAAAATATGCTGACCCAAAACAACACCGTTGTAATGGCCGGAAAAGCGCAAGTAACCGGCACGGTGTACGGCGGCAGCAACACTTACAGTGCGGACACCAACCGCCTGGTTTTCCGCCGCAACGCAGACGGTGAAAACTTTGTAAAATACAACCCCACCCAGTTCAAAAACTTCAACACGCTGTGGAACATTGAAGGTAACTTTGAAACCCGCCTGGAATTTACCCAGGGCGACGTACACGCCGTGTTAATGCTGGACCAGGCCGCTATGAAAGAGCAGGGCGCTACCACCATTTTAAAAACGGGCGGCCTATTGGAAGGCTACCAACCCGTGGTATGCAACGGCTCGGACAACTGCGTCAAATACAGCTCCGACATTACCCTCGCCACCGACAAACTGGGCATTTACACCTTCGCGTTAACGCCCGAAATTGCCGGGGAAGACGTGGTAAACTGGAACCTTTCCAGCACGAAAGAAACCACCAATTTGGAAGTATACGGCCAGCTGCCGCTCGTCGGCTTGGCCTTGGCCATGGAAGGCCAGGAAATGCTGGGCGCGGCTATTACCGACGCTTGGAAAAACGATAACGAATCCAACACGTTCTTAAACGGCGCCTACCACCACACCCGCTACAAAACCGGAAGCGGCTTTGATTTGGATTCCGGCATTGTACAGGCGGGCGCATGGAAGAAATTTACCAGCGACTGGCTGGGCGGTTTCTTCGTTAAATACGCGCACGGTTCTTACGAAACGTTCCCGATTGACGTAGACGGCGACGCCGACGTCTATGCCGGCGGCCTCCTGACCTCGCTGCGCTACAGCGAAACCGGCCGCCTGGAAGTGGACGCCGAAATCGGCTATATGGACATGGAATTTAATTCCTCCGAACTCAGCTCCACCTTCAAGAGCAACGGCATGTACTACGGCTTTGGCGCCGGATTTGTCGAAACGCTTATGGAAGACCTGGACCTCTTCGCCAACTTCCGCTACCTGCACAAAGGTAAAGACGACATTACCGACAACCTCGGCCAGAAAGTGGAATTTGACACGATGCAAAGCATGGCTTTGCGCTTCGGTGCGGAATACACGTTCAACCAGCTGGACCTGTACGGTTTGAAACCCGCCTTGGGCGCGATGGGCATTTACGAAATGGACGGCAAATCCACCGTAAGAGCTGAAGGCATCCAATCGGATGAAGCCTCCATGAAAGGCATGAGCGGCCGCGCGCAGCTGTCTTTGGTTTACAACAACAAAGATATGTTCCTGCCGCTGCGCACCGCGCTGACCGTTTACGGCATGGCCGGCAAACGCGAAGGCGTAGGCGGCGAGGTAAACATTACCTTCTCGTTCTAAACCGACACACGCAGTTTTACAAGAGCCCTGGAATCCCGGGGCTCTTTTTTTGTATAATAAAGCATAGGCAAATGAGAAACTTTGATAAAAAAGTTGCACATTTCGCAAAAAACTGTTATAATAATTAGGTAGTAATTAATGGGCCTGTAGCTCAGCTGGGAGAGCGCCTGCATGGCATGCAGGAGGTCGCAAGTTCGATCCTTGTCAGGTCCACCATTTTAAAAATATAGAACCCGCCGAAAGGCGGGTTTTTTTAATGGCAGAAAAATGTCGCAGGCGCGCTTCGCTTCCGTTGCGGCTGGGGAGGTCGCCCAAGATACTTTTCTTCCGCCATTTAATATACTCCGCCGAAAGGCGGTTTTTTTGATGGCGGAAAAATGTCGCAGGCGCGCTTCGCTTCCGTTGCGGCTGGGGAGGTCGCCCAAGA
>JAUNWB010000175.1:0-496 GCA_030540535.1 Elusimicrobiales bacterium | reverse complement strand
TACTTTTCTTCTGCCATTTAATATACTCCGCCGAAAGGCGGGTTTTTTAATGTTTCGTGCAGGCGCTTTCGCTCCGATAAAGCGCGGAGGGCGCACCAAGCCGAAACGAAACAGCAAATTATTCCCCGCCTTTCGGCGGGTTTTTTGATGGCGGAAAAATGCTGCGGGCGCATTTTATTTCCCCGCACAATTCCCGCTCCCCGCATTCGGGATAGCGGCGCGCCCGGGCATTTCATATAATAAACATATGCCTTTTTATAAAGACCGTGTTTTCTGGTACATTTTTTCCGCGCTCGCTTTTGTCAAAGCCGCGGCATTTATATGCATTTGTTTCTTCCACCCGCTGGGCGAAGCCGTGCTGGCGTTTCCCGACTCGCTGACGTATGTCTACCCCGCGCAGACTCTTCTGCAGTACGGCTCTATGTGGGAGGCGGTTTCCGCCGCGCCTATGCTCCTGCGCACGCCCGGATATCCGTTCTTTTTGGCCCTCGTACAG
>JAUNWB010000174.1 GCA_030540535.1 Elusimicrobiales bacterium | reverse complement strand
ATTCAACACCACCAACCAGCCCGAAGTGGACGATTCCCAGCCGGACGCCGCTCCCGCCGGCGAATTGTACGCCAACCGCAACTTTAGGAGTATGGATTTTTCCCAGCACCGCGAACTCCGCTTCCTGCTGCACAGCACCGCGGCCAACGCGGGGACGGAGTTCTTCTTAAAAGTGGGTACGGATACGAATTTTGACAAAATCATCGTACCTGCGGATTTCGACGGCTGGCGGCTGATTTCCCTGCAAATGGTGGATTCGGACGGGGACGGCATCGCCGATACGCTCAAGAACGTGTCCGACGAATCGTATAATGTGCGCGTGGTCAGCCGCCGCGCGCCGGCGGGTATTTTAAATTTCCGCGAGGTCAGCTTGATTTTAGCCGGTGTGCAAAAGCCGGCGGGCGGCACCGGCAGCGAGGGCGAAGTGTGGCTGAATGTAATTCACTTGGCCGAAGCCATTACGCTGGAAGGCGAAGCGTACAAAGGCGACGTGGTGGTGAAACTGGACGGCTGGGGCAGCGCGGGCGCGAAATATAAGTACCAGGACAGCAATTTCGAAACGCCCCTTACCGTAGCCAAAAACCAGGAAGTGACGGAAGAAGAATACTTTTTGAAAGTGGACCGCATTAAAGAGTTCCCCATGCAGGCCAATTTAACGCGCAGTACCGTCGTTACCCCGCTGGTGACGGACAGCACGGATTACAACACCGTCAGCCTGCTTGATAAAGGCAAAGTGCAGCGGCAAACCGCCGTGGTGCGCGGGGATTTTATTAAAGAAAATCTGCCCAAAATCGGCCTGGAGTACACCCTGGACCAGGTGGATTACGACGTTATGAAACGCAAGGACGACGCCCGCACCTACGGCGCCACCTTAACGCATACCGCCGGTTCGTTTAAAAACATTTCCGCCGGATACCATATTACCGATTCGTCCATCGATTACGACCGCACGCGGCACCTGGAGTCCGAAAACTATTACAATACGGACGAAAACACCCAAAAAATGAACGTTAAATTAACGTATCAGCCGAATAGCAATTTCAGCTTTACGCCCAATTACAGTTTAAGCAAAAGTAAAGAAGACCGCACCCACTATCAAACCGCGTCAGAGGATTCGCTGCATTATCCCAAGGCCATGTCCCAAAACACGGGTTTTAACAGTACGTGGAAAATAAACAAATGGCTGGCGCCTTCCGTCAGCTATAACATCAGTACGGTGGAAAATAATAACCTCACCGCCAAAACGATTACGGCTTCCGGCGAGCGCGTAAACGTGGGCGTGGGCGACGTAAAAACCGTTAACCGCAACGCCGACGGCGGCGTAACGCTGACGCTGAACGGTAACGAACTGTTCCCCAAAAGCAAACTGCTTAATACGCTGGTGGTGTCCTCCAGCTACCGCATCCAGGACGCGGACTCCTGGGCGGACGTGGACAGCGGTTTTGATTCCCGCAAAGAGCTGTGGGTCCGCCGTTCTTTAAAAGATGTGGGCGATTACGGCTACCGCAAAAGTTTGATTTTGCGCGATACTTTTTCTACCACCCAGCGCTGGAATCCGCTTTCGCGCTACGCGCTAAACGGCGCGGCGGCTCCGCTTAAAACGGTGTCTATCATCAACAACTTTTCCAAAACGCTCCAAACCAACGAGCAAACCGGCACCGAGTACGATTCCACCAGCATGACGCTGCCGGATTTAACGTTCTCCATTTCCGATTTGGAAAAATTCTTTTACGGCGAACGATGGGTCAGCGCGTCCAACTTAAAACTGCGCTACTCCCAGGTGGAGCAGACGAACAAAGGCTCGGACGAGCAATACTCCACCCAATACGGCGGCGACCTGCGCTTTATGCTTTTCAACTATTTCGACACCGTCCTCAACTATACCCGCAAAGATTCCGACAAGACCGACCTCCGCGCCCATACCAGCCTGGAATCCGTGCGCGACGACGATTTCTCCGCGCAGACCTCTTTCTATATCGGCTCCATGCGCGTAACGCCCAAAATTACCCACAATTCGCATGAGCGGCGGCTGGTGAACGGAAAAATCAGCGAAAGCTCCACCGAAATGGTGCCGAGCCTTAACCTGCGGTGGGACTTTAACCTCCCGCACGGCATTAAACTGCCGTTTATCAACAAAGTGTACAACACGGCCAACCGCGTGATTTGGAACACCAATTTAAGCTATAAAGACAAACGCTCCCCGGTGGAAGTGAAAGAAAACTATAAGATGTACGATATCAGCTCTTCGCTGGATTACGAGTTTTCCCAAAACTTGCGTTTTACCGTTTCGGGCGGGCTGACGATTTTGGACCACGCCTACGTCGCCACCGAAGATTACACCGCCTATAATCTGGCGGCTAACATTACCGTCCAATTCTAGGAGGGATTGTGCCCGCTTCCTTACTTAAAAATCTGGCCAAGCGTTTTTTGCATTTTTGGTTCCCGCGTACGTGTTTTTCCTGCGGGTGCGATTTGCCGTGGCACGCCGCGGGTTCGTTGTGCGCTTCGTGCGAAAAAGGGCTTAAACGCCCCGGGCCGCTTGTCTGCCGCCGCTGCGGCGTGGTGTTAAAATCGGGCGGCGCATATTGTTACAACTGCCGCGGAAGCAAAGCAAAAGTCTATAAATGTTCCGTGATTCGTTCCGCATTTATGTTTAACGCGTCATCGCGCGGGCTTGTGCATGCACTTAAATACGGCGGGGCCGATTATCTGGCGCGCGAAATGGGGAAGTTAATGGCCGTGCGGTTTTGTACGTACCCGGAGCTGTCTGCGGCGGAAATCGTCATGCCGGTGCCGCTGTTTCCCAAACGGCGCCGTAAACGCGGGTACAACCAAAGCGCGCTTTTGGCGCGTTGGCTGGCGGTGGGAACGGGGCTTGCGTACGATGACGTTTCTCTTGCGCGCACGCGTGATACCGTCAGTCAAACCACGCTGGGCCGCCGGGGCAGGCTTGCCAATATGACGGGCGCGTTTGCGTGTAAAAATCTGTCCGCCGTTAAAGGCAAAGTGATTTTATTAGTAGACGACGTAGCCACCACCGGGGCCACGTTGGAGGGCTGTGCCGTTGCGCTTAAAGCGGCGGGCGCGAAGAAAGTGTTTGCTTACACGTTTGCGCGGGAATAGAACAAAATTTTGGTTATTTTTTCCGCTTATTAAAAAAACGCGCAAAAGGAAACGAAGATTTTAAATCAAATTCTTCTTTGGTATACGGGATATTCTGCTTTTTAAGTTCCTGGACCAGCCGGGTGTAGTCTTTGTTGCTTAAACGGTGGGCCGGAAAAATATAGAGGCCATGTTAAAAAATCCTAAATCCCAAATTTCGTACGGGCAAATTCCGAAGGCCGTATGCACTGGCATAGGAAGGTTCCAAGCGTGTGTGAAAAGAAATAATATCTTTATAAGGTGCTGATTTTTTGTGTATATTAAACCGCACTTCCAGCGGGGTAAGTGTGCAAAGCGTTGCGGGGAAGAACATTTTTTTCATGCTTCCCAAAAAGAAAAAGGCGAATACCGCCGCGGCGATGTATACCGCAAGCGGAAGGCCGTAGGCGAGTGCAAAAATCATTCCTCCATATAAAAACGCCGCGCCAAGCCAGCCCCAGGCCTCCATTTTGTTGGGATAGAAAACAATATTTTGTGCCGGTTTTTTCATTGGTTGCATTTTTCCTGCATGATGTTTACAATCATCGGGTCTACGCGGCGCATGCCGACGCTGGAAATATTCCCCAGGTTCTGTATCGTTTCTTCCGCCGTACGGCCCACGAAACCTTCCACTTCGGTGATGCCGTAATCGTGTACGGCCATGTACGCGGCGCGGATGGCCGCGTCGGTGGAGCTGACCACTTTTAACGCGCATCCACTTTTGGCTCCGTCGCAAAGCATGCCGCCGATATCGCTTATAATGTTGTTAATCGCCAGCGTAACGGCTTTGGCGCAGTTGCCGCGCTGT
>JAUNWB010000173.1 GCA_030540535.1 Elusimicrobiales bacterium | reverse complement strand
AAGCACTGTGGGCAAAACAGACGTCGGCACGCCAAAGGCTTCGCACAGAGGCTCGCTCCACGCGCGCGTGTTGATATCAAACAAAAGCGTGCGCTGGGCAAGCGTCGGGTCCGTGGCAAACACGGCTCCGTTCGTCAGACGCCAAATAAAATACGTCGCGGCCGGCCCCACCGCCAGCGTACCCGCGCGCAGCGCCTCTTGCGCCGGCGAACAGTTTTTCAAACACCAGGCAATTTTAGGGGCGGAAAAATAGGGAGTTTTATATAACCCGGTCAGCGCGTGGATTTCATCCTGCGACAGGGTGCAAAGCTGCGCTTCTGCGGCGGCGCGGCCGTCTTCCCACGTTAAAACGGGGGCAACGGACAACCCGGAAGATTTATCCCACAGCACCACGGTGGAACGCTGGGACGCCACGGCAATGGCCGCCGCGTTTTGCGGTCCGGCCTCGTTTAAAACGCCGTGCAGGGCCTCTAATTGGGCGGTAAACAGCGTTTGTGCGTCATACTCGGACAACCCCGGCGCGCGGCGCACGGGCGCCAGCGGGACCGTTTTTTGGCACAGAATACGGCCGTCCGGGGACACGGCCGCCGCACGGCAGCTGGAAGTGCCCAAATCAAGCGCGGCGATAAAGCGTTCCGTCATTTTGAAGCATCCTCTCTATACCATTTATTTTTACCGAGCAGCGTATAGGCGGCTTTGTCCAGCGATAAAACCGTTTCTTCCGCTTTGCCGTTCTCGTTAAAAGCAGGGACGTCGGCCTGCTGGTCCAAAATCTGCGTCCCGCTATGGCGCATTTCGCCTTCGTCGGTAATTACGCCGATGTTAACGCCTTCGGACACAAGCGCCGCATGCGGCACGGAAGTATCAAACAAATCCCGCCCGTACGCCGTATAGAGCGGAGAAATTCCCGTCAAACGGTACAGGGTGGGGACAATATCCAGCTGGGAAACAACGTATTTGCGTTCCTGCGGTTTAAATAATTTGGGTGCGTACACCAAAAGCGGAATGCGGAAATGGTTTCTGAGGGAAGGATTCTGCGGGCCGCCGGAAGTGTGGTCCGCCACGAACACAAAAATCGTATCGTCGAACCAGCCGTCCTCTTTGGCGCGTTTTAACAGTTCGCCGATGGACCAGTCCGCAAAGCCCAGCGTATTTAAAAAGCCGTGTTCCCACGAATCGTAGGGATATTTGTCAAACTGGGATAACGTGGACGTAAACGGTTCATGCGTAATGCCCGTAAACACCATGCCCATAAAATGAGGCTCTTTGCGCGCTTTAATTTTATCGGCGGCGAACATAAAAACGTCGTAATCGTAGCCGAAAGGAGCCGTTTTATTGTATTCCAGCCGCTCGGGAATATCCTCCCAACCGTAGCTTTCCTGCGCGCCCAGGGCCGAAGCCAGCGCGCAAAGACGGTACGAATCGCGGTGGGAGCTTTGGGCAAAAAACGTATAGTATCCGGCATCCGCAAAGTGCTTGGGCATGGGGGATAACGCAGAAAGCTCCAGCCCGTACCCAAACGCCGGAAGCCCCGGCACCAGCGGCAGGGAAGCCATCACGGCCGCAAACCCGAAAATACTGCGAAGCCCGCTCGCATACGCGTTTGTAAAATTGACCCCTTCTTTGAGAAGCCCGTCGAATACGGGCGTTACGCCGTAGCCGTTACCGGAAAGCCCGTCCACATAATGCGGGTGCCAGCCTTCCAATAAAACAATAAGTACATTGTGTTTGGGTTCGGAAGGCGCCCCATTGCGGCGGCGCATCAGCGGATAGGCCGCATCCGGCACCGTTTCATCCGCCGCGACAAACAGTTTTTGTACGTTTTTCAGAGCCGCGTCCGCCGGGAACTCATTGGCCGATTCCACTTTGCCCTTGCGGCCCACCTGGTACGCGGTAAAAACGCCATTGAGCGTCAGCGCGGCCTGCGCCGGGGTGGTGGCAAACTGGTATACGTCCGCCACGCCGAGCGATTTGCCGCGCCCCAAATGCCCGCGGATTCCCAGCACAACAACCAATACGATAAGCACCGCGCAAAGCGTTTCTTTTTTTGCGCTCCAGCGGCGGGGGGAATAGACCTTGGAACCGCGCCAAATCAGCCACCCGGCAAGTGCGCACACGGCGGCCAAAGCCAAAAGCACGGGCCACGCCTGGGTAAACGCATACGAAAAAACAAAGCCCCAGTCGTTGGAAATCTGCAGGACTTCTTCAGCGATATGGCGGTTGATTTTAGGGAAATAGATTTGGTCCGCCGCCAGCATAACGGCAAACGATACGGATTCCAACACCAAAACGCTCTTCCACAGGGTTGCCCACCAAGTTTTTTTTACGGGCAGGTTTAACAAAAGTACGGCGGGCCCCATAAAAAGAGCGATAACCGCAAAATCAAAGCGTAATCCGTTTAAAAAAGCGGAAGCCAGCTGCGCCCCCGTCAAAGTCGCAAAAAAAGCAGGATTCAAAAACAAAAGCGCGGCGCGCGACGCCGTAAACAGCACGAGAGCCAGGAGAACGGTGCAAACGGAAAATTTTAAACGGTTGTCTTTTTTTTGTACGGGCATTTTTACTCCACTTTTTCCAAATCCAGTTTTACGTCTTCCGTCTTAACGGCAAACGCCTGGAGTTTTTCTTTCGCTTCCGACGGAACAGACGCATCGGCAAGCAGCCCCGCCACTGTGCTTTGCGTGGGCACCAGCACTTTGGCGAGCAGTTTTAGGGTCCGAAGCAACTCCACCACTTTGGCTTTGTCGGTAAATTCCAGTTTTTCAATACGGGAAAGTTCGGCTTTGTAGTTTTTGCCGAAATGGCGTTCGAAATTATGCGCCCGCATCAGCGCGATGATTTCTTTCTGCAGCTGTTTGGCTTCGTCCAACAGCGCGCCGCAGCGGTCGATTTTTTCGGAAATTTCGTCCTGCGCCGTTTTGGGCTCCGGCGCGGGCGCGGCGGCTGTAAACGCCGGGGTTAAAGAAGCGTTCCGGGCGGCATATCCCGTCGGGCCGTTGTATTCCTTGCCCGTAAATACGGGGCAGAGGTTGCGGTAATCGCACCAGCGGCACTGGTTTTCGCCGGGGGTGGGGTTGAATTTCCCGGCGCGGATGTTGTCCGCCACCGTCAGAACATTTTGCCAAAATTCGAAAATTTCTTTGTCCGGCGCGCGTTCAAACGTCATTTCATGCAGGGTGGGCAAGTGGTAAAAGCTGAGTTGTTCCACGCGCAGTTCTTTAACGCCCGGGTCCTTTTGCTGGACGAGCGATTTAATGGCGGGGGAATTTTCCACCACTTTTTGGTACATGTACAGCTGGTCCGGTTCGCGCTGGACGGTTTTACCCGTTTTATAGTCCAAAATTTTAACTTTTCCGTCGCCCAGATAATCGATACGGTCCAAAATGCTGATTAAGCTCAGCCCGTCGATATCCAGGGTGCTTTTCATTTCCACGGAAAGCGGATGGAAAAAATCCGCCGCGTGTTTGGCGTAATACGTTTCAATAATGCGCCGGCCTTCGGCAAAACCCGCCAGTTCCTTTTCCACCGACGCGTAGCCTTTTTGGTCAAACGAGGTTTTATTCCAGTGGTTTTCAAAAAACGCCAGGGCTTCGGCCAATGTGGGAAATGCGGAATTTGCGGGATTATAAATATATTCCATCACCTCGTGCAGCGCCGAACCGAACGCAAAGTAATACTTGGGCTGTTCGGGCAGCATATGCACGTAGCGGAATTTGTACTTCTGCGGACATTCTTTATACATGCCCATTTTAGAATAAGAAAATGATAAATTGCGCGCCATTTAACGACTCCCCATATGAGATAAGTTATTGTAGCATTTTTATTTCTTAGACAGAGAATAGAAGAGAGGAATAATACGGACACAGAAAAAATTTTGAATGTTTTGTGGTTTTTTTGTAAAATATAGTATCAAATAAACGTTTTGGCCCCCATAGCTCAATGGATAGAGCATCTG
>JAUNWB010000172.1 GCA_030540535.1 Elusimicrobiales bacterium | reverse complement strand
GATCAGCGTATCCGGGGTAAAGCCTTGCAGCGTTACCAGTTTTTCTTCTTCAAAAGGACCCTCTACTTTGTCGTTAATATAGACCCAGTATCTCATTATTTGTCACCCTTAAACATAAATATAAAACGGCACGATAACAGCATAGCAAATTATGCCGTAAGTTAACAATACTTTTTATTAGACGCGTTACGCGTTTGAATCCACGCGCGCCTGTTTGTACATATTGAGCAGGTTGTCCAGCTCTTCTTTTCCGGCTTTTCTCGTCTGAATGTTAGACAGCATGTCCGTCATCAGTTCCAAGGAGGAGCCGTTTTCCAGCATATCCAGCACAAATTGTGAAATCCGGCGGTTGTACGTTCCGTTCAGTTCCCCTACCAGCGTCCGCAGCGCGAATACGTGTTTTTCCCGGTCGGACTTCCAAAACGTGTACGGAGCCAGATTTTCTTCAAAAAACTTTAAGATTTCTTCCGCCGGCTTGGTGCCCAGGTAGCTTTTCATGAGTTCCGGCGCAAGGCCTTGCGTGAGCGTCTGGGCTTTTAAATCGCGCAGGTATTTGGCCTGTTTGGCGGCTTCTTCGTGGCTGAGCGAGCCCAGCAGTACTTTGCAGGCCAGTTCTTTATTGTCTTTGGCGTCCGCGCAGTACGGCAGGGTTTGTAACAGTTCGTTCATTTCCCGTTCCAGCTGGATGAACGTTTTTTTGCCGCCGAAGCGTTCGGCCAGGTCGTATTCGTAGCCGGCGTAAAGGTCTTTTTTGGAAAGGCTTTTGCGCAGGACTTCGCGGTCCCGGCGGACGGACGCTTTTTGTCCGGCGGCTTCAAAACTGTCCGCCGTGCCGTCTACCAAAACGCGTACGGCCAGGCCCAGGTTTTCCCACGGGTCGGACACGTGCGGCAGTTTTTTAAGCACGCTTTCAAATGTGCCCGCGATATCGGCCGGAGATTTGGCCTTTAGATAGCGGCAGGCGATAATCATTAAATCTTCTTCCAAAATGCGTCCGTTTAGCAGTTTGGATAAAAGCGCGGTGTCCTGCGCGTCTTTGGGCGTAATGTGGCACAGCATAGCGCGCGCAGTGAGCGAGGCGCAGAGGCGTTCGTCCGGGTTTTGTTTTAACAGCTGTTCCATTAAACGGCGCGATTCAAGTTTAAAGGAAACGCTGGCCGGGCGCGTATATAAAACTTCCAGCTCCGCCGTCAGTTTGACGGAGAGGCCGTATTTGTCGGCAAATTTAAAAATTTCTTTGCGGTTTTGTTTGGCTGTTTTGGCCGAGGGCGCCAGTAAGGCGTCCGCTTTTTCCAGCAGGATGTTGACGGCGAAGAGGGCTTTGTCCTTATCCGGCATATCCTGGTCCTGCACGTCTTTTAAGGCGGCGGCAAATTCTTCGTCAAAGTATTTGCGGGTGGAGAAAGAGGCGTATACGTCGAGCAGTTTGGACGTGTCTTTCGCGGGTACTTCCAGGGCGGCGCAAAGCTCGGTAATGGAAGTGGCGTTGTTGTAAATGCGCAGCTGGCGCAGGGCGGCGTTGAGGGTGATTTCGTCTAACAAAATTTTGGCGGCGGTGGTGTCGGCCATGGGCGAATCGGAGCTTAAGCGGGCGGCGATGTCGGCGATGTCCTGCTGCAGCTGGGGAAGCGTTTTTTTGTTTTCCAGCGTGTAGACCACTTTGGCGGCGTAATCGTCGTCAATGCCGGGTAACATGCTGTAAATGGTGCCCAGCATGCCGCTTCTTTTGTTTGTTTTATCGCTCATAAATTCCCTCTAACAAGATTTTAAAAACGTATTGATTTGTTTTTCGAGTTCGGACGCTCTGTCCGGGTTTTTGATATAAGCCTGGTTGGCGCGTACGTTTTCCACCGCGCACCGGACGCAGGTCTGTAATAAATGTTTGGCGCATACGACGTCCGAAAAAATAATATCCGCCACCCGTTCTTTTACCGCGCTCAGTTCTTTCAGCGCCCGCACGGCGGCTTTGGCTGCGTCGGCCGGTACGCAGGCCGCCTGCCACAGCGCATCCTGTACGGCGGCTTCCCGGCCCGGGTTGTCCTGCGGGAGTTTTTTTACGGTAATAAAGGCCGCGTACGCTTCGCCGTCTTTTTTAATATAGTTTTTGAGTTCGTTTTTTAAAGACGCAAAACGGCTTAAACTTTGCGTTAAAAGGGGTTTGTCCGCTTCCGGCGTGGCTTTGCGTTTGAGCGTGGTGCCTACGGCCATCATCGCAAGCGCGCATCCCATGGCCCCCGCCGATGCGGCGGCGGCCCCTCCGCCCGGGGTCGGGTCGGACGAGGCCAACGCTTCAATAAATTTATCTGCGGCGGTGTACCATTCCATGCTTTTTCCCCTTACATGATGGTGCCGGATTCCAAATCTTCGTATTTTTTAATGCGAAGCATTTTTAACCGGTCCTCGTCAATGCCGGTACGGCTGAAGAACACGTGTTCAATCGCGCTTGCGGGCATAATATAGCTGCCGCGTTTGACGCCTTTGGGGTCGGTTTTGACGCCCAGCCACACGCAGAAGGTGGTTAAATCTTTAAAATCTTTCATTTCCAGTTCCGCGGCGGCGCGCTGGAGTTTTTGCGGTTCGCCGAAGCCACCCGTAATGGCGGCGGAGTGGAAGCCGCAGTTTTTGGCGGCTACAATGTCGCGGTGGGTATCGCCGATGACGTAGACGTTTTCCGGCGCGATTTTGGTTTTAAATTTTTTCTCCGCGCGTTTGACGGCCGCCTGCAGCATTTCTTCGCGGGTGTGGCCGTCTTCGCCGTAGCCGCCGACGGTGAAAAATTTGCCCAGATTGCTGGGTTCCAGTTTCAGTTTGGCGCCTTCTTCCAGGTTGCCGGTGCCGAGGCCCAAAATGACGTCTTTTTCTTTAGACAAAAGCGTTAAAAATTTTTCCACGCCGGGCATAATGTCATAGCGTTTGCAGCGTACGGAAGCGTGTACTTCCTGCGGCAGAAGTTCCAAGTATTTGGCCGTCATTTTTTTCATATCCGCGGCGGTGGGTTTTTTGCCTTTTTTAACGAGCGAATAGACGATGGCGAAATTGTCCGTATCCGTGCGGCCGGAGATGAGGGAATGGTCAAATTCGGGTTTTACGCCGTAGAGTTCTTCGATGGCTTTGGTAAGCGCCGTGCGCCCGCAGCCGCCGGCGTTGACGAGGGTTCCGTCCAAATCAAATAAAACGAGCTTTTTCATTTCTTTTCTCCTTGTTGTTTGACTATGCCGGTTACCACATAGGCCCCGCCTACGGCGAGAATCATCCCCAGCACTTTATATATAGAAATCGTGTCCTGCCCCAGGCAGACGGATAAAATAAACGTCATCACCGGGTAGGATAAAATAATGGCCGTGGCTTTGCTTAAATCCATGTTGCGGATAGCCCGGTACCAATACGTATTGCCCAAAAAATAGTTTGCAAACGCGCACAAGATAAGCATGCTCCACAGCGTGGCGTTGCTTTCAAATAAGAGCGGCCCCTGGAATACGGCCAAATACGCCACCAACACCGCCAGGGCCGGGACGGCAAACAGCGCGCGCGCCGCCGAGATTAACTGCGGCTCCATATGCGCCGGCAGTTTTTTTGCAAAAATGTGGCTGAGCTGGAACATCCACAGGCAGCCGATAATCATAAGATCGCCTTTTAACTGAATGGTGGTGCCCGCCTGCCAAAGAAGAAGCCCGACGCCCAAAATAATCAGCACAGATCCCCCCATTTGGCGCAGGGTGGGGCGTTCCTTCAAAATGAGGTACGACATGATGAGCGAATAAATAATTTCAAACTGGTTCAAAATTGCGCCGTTGACGGGCGTGGTGTAATTAAGCGCAATCATAAATACCGTCATAGGCAGCGCGGTGCCGAAGGTGCCCATGGCAAGGCATTGGGGCCAAACGTCTTTTTGCGTTAAAATTTTCCAGTTATTGTTTTTGAGCAGGTACGGCAGAAAAAATACACCCGCCGCCAAACAGGCCAACAGCAAAAACAGGGCGGA
>JAUNWB010000171.1 GCA_030540535.1 Elusimicrobiales bacterium | reverse complement strand
GGACGAGCTTAAAACTCAAAGGCGCGTCTTCGAATGAACTTTATTTGGCGTGCGGGACGACGGGCGAAAGCTCGGTCTGCCAGCCGACGGATTCGCGCGGCGAAACGTACACGGAAACCTGCCCCGGCGCGACCAGCTCAACTTTGGGAAGAAGAACTTATACGTGGGATTATACTTCTTGTAAGTACATATTGAATGATACGTGTTCTTACGCGAAAAGATATTTAACTTATCCCAACAACTGCCTGCGGTATGTGGATAAGAACGGACAGTGTGTCAAATTCCTTACCGCCCCGCAGGTGCCAAACCCCGTGGTTCCCTGTAACTTGGCCTATGCCGGATTATTGAATTGCTACCCCTCTAACGTGCATACGACGCTTCCCTCCGGCTGTTCTGCCGGGCAGCCGTGTGATTCGTGTGAAATCGGGCATCAATATGTGTATGGAATTGATGTTAATGGTAGCCACTATCCACATCAAGCGTATTGCGGCGGTTACTCTCAAGGCGGCCAAAGCGGGACGGCGTACGTTGTGACCACCGTACAATGTTATGAAGGAACAAACGCTCCCACGCAAACCAATCTGAATTGTCTGACGGGCACAGGTTCCGGCGGCGGGACAACGGGGCCGATTATTGCTCCCGGTAATTAATATATTGATTCCTAAACAATAAAAACTCCCTCCGGCGTGTTAATCGGGGGGAGTTCTTTTATGGATATTTTACACCGCATCCCCGAATCAAGTTTGGGGTGTTTTATAAATAAAACCCCCGGCTTATGGCCGGGGGGAACTTTTCTTTTAAAACCAAGCGTCTTAATGCGCTTTTTTGAGGGTTAAAATGCCGTCCTCAAAAAACCATTCTTCAATCAGCTCGCCCGTATCGTTGAATTTTTTGGTGACTCCGTTGGGCTTGCCGTCTTTGTGGGGGGAGATAAGCGCAATCGTGCCGTTGGGGTGGTAGACGATTTTATCGCCCACGATTTTATCGTTCTTATACGTACATTCGGAGCGCAAATCCCCGTCCGGCGTGTATACTTTGCATACGCCGTTTAAATAGCCTTTGTGAAATTCCGCCGTTTCCAGCACTTTGCCGTCCGGGTAGTATTTTACTTGTTTTCCGTCCTGGATGTCGTCCACGTACGAAAACTCTTTATACAGCCGGCCCGTGGGCTGAAAAACGCGCGCCTTACCCTGCAGCAAACCGTTTACGTAAAATTTTTCTATATTTATTTTCCCGTTATCGAAGTAGATTTTGCATACGCCGTTGCGCTGGCCGTTTTTAAATTCACATTCGAAATACGTTTTGCCGTTTTCGAAAAATTCTTTTACGGTACCGTCGGGCATGGACCCGGAATGTTTTTCGATATCCAGGTTCTTGTCCAGTGTTTCGCTGTAGACCTCTTTGCCATCAATATAATAAGTGCGTACAAACCCTACGTGAAGAGGGTCGTTCAAGCTGGTTGTTTTTCTGACGATTTCTGCCATACGTTAATTCTCCTTGGACAAGTCTTGCGCCGCGATAAATCCGCCGGCCCAGGCAAAATGTAAATTAAATCCGCCGCTTTTTCCGTCTACGTCCAACAATTCGCCCGTAATATACAGGCCCGGACATTTGAGGGACTCAAATGTATTATAGTTTATTTCCCGCGTATTTACACCCCCCGTTGCGGCCATCGCTTCGTTCCAGGGGCGCAGGGCCGTTGCGGTCAGCGGCCAGGCGCACGGCGTTTGGAACAGCCGGGTTAAGGTGTTGGGCGTTTGTTCTTTAACGGGCTGGTTTTTGCGAAGCCCGATAAAATCGATCAGCAAATTGGCGATGCTTTCATGCAAAATCCCCGCGAAAAAATCTTTCGGCCGCCGGGTTCCGAACGCTTCGGCGCGTTCTTTTAAGAATGCGGGGCCGTCTTTTAACTGGGGGAAAAAGTTAAGCGTAAGCGGCACGTTTCCATTAGCAAGCGCGCGGGAAACCGTGGAGCTGACGTTTAAAACGGCGGGGCCGTTTATCCCGTAATTCGTGAATAACACTTCGCCTTCGGCTTCGTCTGCCGTATGATTGTTTTGCAGTACGCTCAGCCGCACCTGGGCGCGTACGCCCGTCAGCCGGGCGCAGGCGGTTTCTTTCAAACACAGCGCGCTTAACGCCGGGCGCGGCGTTTTGACGGTATGCCCCAGCATTTTGGCCAGTTCATACCCCCGCTGGGTTCCGCCCGCCTGCGGGTAAGCGCAGGAACCGCAGGCCAATACCAGTTTGCGGCTTTCGAAACGTTCGCCCGATTGGGTGGTAACGGTAAAAATCTTTCCTTTTTTTACGCGGACGGCTTCCTGCCCCGTCAGCAGTTCGGCGCCCGCCTCGGCGGCGGCCAGTTTTAACGGTTCGGCCACGGCGGTGGATTTGCCCGTCGCCGGGAAAACGCGCCCCAGGCCCTCTTCAACAAGCAGAATGCCCAGGTCTTCAAAATAGCGGCGGCAGAATTTAAAGGGGAATTTTTCGAGCGTCGCGCGTACGAGTTCTTTATCCCCATGGTAGTATTCGGGTGCCACGCGGGCGTTGGTTAAGTTGCAGCGGCCGTTGCCGCTGACGAGTATTTTCCGCCCGGGTGCGGCTTCTTTTTCCAGCACGAGCGTTTTTTGCCCGCGCCGCGCGCATTCCCGCGCGCACATCAGGCCGCTGGCGCCCGCACCGATAATAATTACGTCATAAATAAGGGGATTCATTGTCTACAGTTTAGCATAAAAAGGGGGAAAAAAGCAGTTTTTTCCACTTGACACTTTTCCGTATAAGAATATACTATTAAAAGAGAAAGTTTCGGGAGGTTTTTTATGAGAATAGTTCTGCTTGTATCCGTTTTATTTATTTCCTGCTCCGTATTTGCGCAAATGTACCGTTCCGGGGGGACGCGCAAGGCTAATTTCGGCACTCAGCAAACCGAGCAAACCGGGGAAGAGGAAAAATCTTCCGTGCCCGGCGCCAAGTCCGGCGTGAAAACGCGTACTTTTACCAGTTACGGCGCCCGCCAACAGTGGAGCAAAGGCGTTCAAACGCAGACGGTGCAAACCGCCACCGCCGGAACCGCCGCCCAGGCGCCGGCTGAAGAAACTGTTTTGCCCGGTGCGGAAAAGAAATTAGGCGCCGCCGCCAAAAAGGCTTCGCCTGCGCCGAAAGCCGCGCCCGCGGGTTCCGCCGCCCAACAACAGCCGGCGGCCCAAGCTCAAGCGGCTCAGCCCGCCGCTATGCCCGCCGAAGCTGCGGCCGCGATGCAGCAAGTACAAGGTTTGCAGGATATGTTGAAAAATTTGGGCGGAGCGGCCGGAACGGGCGCTGCTGCCGGGGCTCCTGCCGGAGCCGCCCCTGCGATGCCTGCGGGGATGAACATCCCGGGTATGCCGGATATGTCCGCCTTGATGGGTGCCGCGGCCGCCGGCCAGCAGCCCGGTAAAAAATAAGAGGTTTTGATATGAACGTGTACTCTTTGGGGCTCGTTGGGATAATGGTTTTTGTGGCGGGGACGGTATCGGCCCATCCGCGCACGGAGGTGAAGGTCAGCAAACCGGTTACTTCTGTGGCGGTTTCTCATCCCACTACGGCCGTGACTGTTTCCAGGCCCAAAACCACCGTTCAAGTGAATAAACCCGTTACGTCTGTGCAGGTATCGCACCCTGTTACGTCGGTAGTGGTATCCAAGCCGAAGACGGATGTCCCCGTGTTTCATCCCGTGACCACCGTGCAGGTAATTCATCCGGGGGAAACGACGTCTGCGGGTTCCTCGTCCGCTTCGGGTGCTACGTCGTCTGCGGCAGGGGGGAAAAAGGCTTCTGCGGGCAACTCGGTGCCGTCTTCTTCTTCGTCAACATCGATGAGCGGGTACCAGGCGCCCAAAGCAAAAGATTTTAAAGCCGCCGCGTTAGGCGGAGGCGCGGCGGGGCTTGGCAATAAAACCGACGAGTCCGCCAAGGACGCGGCCGCCGCTTCATTCCAGGCGCCCAAGGCGGAACAGGCTTCATTGGACTCGG
>JAUNWB010000170.1:2373-4024 GCA_030540535.1 Elusimicrobiales bacterium | reverse complement strand
CCGTGTTGTGCAAGCCCCGCGTTTGCGGGGCTTTTTTGTGGTGTGGTGCGGGCGGCTAAATAAAAGTGGCGGCCCGTCCTTAATTTGGGTATAATGAAAGCATGAAAACACTTCTGCGTCCGCTTGTTTGCTTTGTTGTTTTGGCCGGGCTGTGCGCCGCATGCACGCCCCCGGAAGAGGATGTACACCCTAAAAAACGCTCTTCCCGGTCGGATAATTTAAAACGCTATATGCCCAAAGCGCAGGAACTGCGCGCCCTGGAACAGGCCCGTTCCCGCCCGATAGTGGACGGAGCGCTTTTGGATGCGGACGCACTTAAAGAGTTTTTGCCCAAATCGCCCGATACGCGCATTTCGGCGGCGGTGTCCGCCCAGCGGGTGGCGCTCCAAAATTTAGTGCGCGAGGAATTTGCTCGCCGCGCGGCGGATAAAATCGCCTCGTTGATTTCCCGCTTCGGCACCGAAGCCGCCGCGGCCGCCCAGTCGGCCCAAACGCCGCAGGAATTGGCTGCGCGGATGGAAGAATTAAACGCGCGTTATACGGAGGCTTTGTCGGCCGCTTCGCAGGAGGAAACCGCCCGCGGCTGGGGTCTGCCGGATAAAGGGCAGAGCCGTTTGTCCAAGCAGGATTTACAGGCCGTTTTTCAGCGTTTGTCCGCCGAGCTGGAACGGGATTACGGCGCGTTGTGCGCTAAAAAAGCCGAGCCTGTTTTGCGTAAAGCGGCGGACGGTTACGCGTTAGTCCTGTCGTCCGTTAAAACGCCGGAAGATTTAGACGAACAGTTCGCCCGCGTGGGTGCGGAGGCCGACGAAGCGTTCGCGCGCGTGTCCGCCGAATACGGCGATCCCGCTCTTACGCTCACGCCCGAAAATGCGGACGCGTTGAAAGCCCGTATGATTTCCGCCCACCAGCAGGTGGAGCAATCTTTTGAAAAATTATACGGAAAAGACGCCGTTCTTCAAACGCGCGATTTGTTTGAGCGTTATTTGGCGGGTGCGGAAAAATTATTTGCCGCCCCGGGCCGTCTGTCCGCCGCAACGGAGAGGCTGGACGCGCTCAACGCCGCGTACCGGGAAGAGATGACCGCTTTGCAGGTAAAATTAAACGAAGATTTAGAACAAAAATTATTGGCCGCGCGCATTGTGCGTCCTTTATAAAAAAGTTATGGAAAAAAGAAATACGCTTTTGCAACTGGGGTTTTTGATTGTGGTCCTGCTGGCGCTGGGGCTTGCTTTTATGCGCGTTTCCAATACGGGAATCGGCGCGGCGGTCCCGGTACGTTCCGCGCGTCCGCAAACCCGTGCGGGGCGTTATCTGCCGCCGGAAGTGGCGCGGCGCACGTTGGAATCGCTGAAGCAGGAAGAACTTTTAGGCGTTACTCCGGCCATGGCCGAAGCGTACGCTTCCCGTCCGGGGCGTACCTATGCGGGAAACAAGAACGCGGCGGCGGCCGGAACTCCGTCAGCCGGGTATACCGGCGGGCGGGCAAATTCCGCGCGCGCTTCTTATGGCGGCGGTCAATCTTCCGCCGGGCACGTTTTACCGGCGTATGACCGTTACGCCGGCCGGGAAGGCACCCATGCGGCCGCAGCTTCTTACCGCGGTTCCCGTGAACGCGGAAATATCTATTCGTCCGGCTCCGGAAACAGGG
>JAUNWB010000170.1:0-2363 GCA_030540535.1 Elusimicrobiales bacterium | reverse complement strand
TCGCGGGGGAAACTCCGCCGGAGTGGCGGGAGTCGCCCGTCCGACAACAAAAGAACAGATGAACGGTATTTTTGCGCCGTATTTAAATTCGCTGACCAAAGAGCAGGCCGATTCGTTAAACCGCCAGCTGACGGGGTTGTCCTCGCGTGTGGAACGCGCGGTCTTGCAGGCGTTTCTGCCCAAAAGCCGTAAAGACGCCAATATCGAAAAATACCTCCAGCGCAATTCCGCCTATTCTCCGTCCGCCGGGCCGTTTGGCGGGGTGATGGACCAGATGGCCGCCCAAAAAGCGGGTATTATGAACAGCATGAACGGCGCCTTCGGCAAAGACGCGGCCGACGAAGCCGGCAAAGTAATGGACGCGTACCAAAAGGAACTTTCCGCCGTGCTTTCCCAAAAAGGATTAACCCAGGAGCAGGCGGCGCAAAAAACGCGTGAAATCGGGGCCAAGTACGAAAAAGAGTTGGAAAATGTCGGCCAGAAACACGCGTTAAAAGAATTTAAAGACAACCAACTCCAAAAGGATGATGTTATGCGGAGCCGCCTGGCCGGGGCGTATGGGGCGGAGATTGCTTCGCAGGCGGATGCGATTTTAGCTTCCTGGCGCGAAAAAGACATGCAGCTTGCCATGGCCGGATTATCCGCGGATGAGTATTACAAACACCAGCTGGAAAACCAGCGCGGCCGCCGTAAAGAACTGGAACAGCTGCTGCTTAAAAACGGCAAATCGCTGCAAGGCCTGCAGTCGGCAGAAGACGAATGGGAACGCCGCCGCGTGGAACAGGCGTTAAAAGACGAGGCGGAAGGCAAGACGCTGCCGAAAGAACATCATTTTGACGAGAAAACCATTACCGCCGCCGCCAATGATTTAAGACGCGAACGCGACGAAAAACTGGAACTGGCCGAACGAATCTACGGCGAAACGGGCGGCGCGGCCGTCAATGCCATTTACGACCGGCACGAAGCCCGCATGAGCGAAATTATGAACAGCGATTGGCCGCTTACCGTCAAACAGCAAAAAATAATGGAAGTGCGCCAGGAAACAAACGCCGAAATTGCGGCGCTCCAAAAAACGCCTAAAATGCGGGAAGCGCGCGAGCAGGGGCAAGTCAATTCCACCATGGCGCAGCTGATGCAGGACCCCGGCGTAGCCAACGCCTCGCCCGAGGAAAAGGCCGCGTTTGAAGCGTATGCGCGCCCTGTTTTGCAGGATATGTTCCACCGGATTAACGCAATTTCAGAATCGGACCTGCCGGAAGACGTAAAACAGCGGCAGATTGCGGCGGTGCAGGACCGGGCGCAGCGCCAGCTCTCCGGCGGCCGATAGATAACAGCTGGTGGTAAGTTTTGATTTACGCACGAACCGCAAAGAAAATCTCTTTGCGGTTCGTTGCTTATCCGGGCAACCATTTTCCATATTTGGCTAACTTTGCGTTCCCTTGCCACTCGGCGTACCTGGCAGAGAAGGCGGCCCGCAGGGTGGCAACTGGCAACGCAAATTTAGCTCAAATCTGAAAAATCAGCCAATATGGCGTAATGTTATTCTGTTCTGCACGGCATGAGTACGGGAGCATGCTGATATGCTAGCGGCCCGTTGGGGCTCCATATCTACCGATTTTTTGCTTTTTATTAAGATTTCTTTCCCAAGTTTTTGGTGGCCCGCAAAGGGCGGGTTACAATAGAAACCAAGTTTAATTTCCGTCGTCTTCGTTGGCGGCCGGGGACGTTAAATTCGCCAGCGGAAAGTAGTGGTTTAGGATGGTTTTATAGTCTTGCCCGGCATCGGCGCGTCCGGCCGCGCCCGTCTGGCAGAACCCTACGCCGTGGCCCCAGCCGCCGCCGTAAAATACAAAGTATTTTAACTCCCGGTTTTCATAATGCGGTTCCACAATAAAATAACTGCTGCGCAGCATCCCCAGGCTTAAATTGTTGCGGATGACGTTTTCTTTATTAAGCGTAACACTTCCTTTGGTCCCTTTCACCAGCAGGCGGCTGACATAGCCGGAGCGTCCGCGCCTGAGAGGAATGAGGGCGGTGATTTTGCCGATGTCTTTTTTCTGGCGTTTGATGACCTGCCTTAAATCTTCTTCATCCACCACGCGCGTCCAGCGGTAGGCCGCCAGGCTGACGTGCTTGTCGTAGCGGCTGTAGGCGTCGTGCGGATATTGTAAAAGTTCTTTAAAGTGGTAGGGCTGCAAGCCGTTAAAATCAAAATCTTTGTAATCGGATACCGGGTTTAAATACGGCGTTTCCGTCCAGCCCGCTTCTTTCGCGCTTTGCGTTACGCCGCCGCAATTGGCCGAAAATACGCTTTCAATGGGTTTATTTTTGTATTCCAGGGTTTCGCCCATGGTGGATTCCAC
>JAUNWB010000169.1 GCA_030540535.1 Elusimicrobiales bacterium | reverse complement strand
CGAGGAGAAATAAATGCTGATTAAACTCATCCGCTCGTTCAGTTCCGCACACCGTCTGCCGCATTACGACGGCCCCTGCCACAACCTGCACGGGCACACGTGGAAGGCCGTATTTATCATTGAAGGCCCGGTAAAAGAAGACGGCATGGTATGCGATTTTAAAGTGGTAAAAAAACTGCTGGACGACAACCTGCCCGACCATCAATTTTTAAACGACTGGGTGGAAAACCCCACCGCCGAAAATCTGGCGCAGTTTTTGTTCGCCAAAATCGGCGCGGAACTGGCCAAAACGGGCCTTAAATTAAAAACGCTGGAAATTTGGGAGAGCGAAAATGCCGCAGCCGTCATGGAAGGTTAACGAGGTTTTTTATTCCATCCAGGGAGAAGGCAAACACACGGGCATGCCCGCGGTGTTTATCCGCCTGGCCGGCTGCAGCATGAACTGCCCGTTTTGCGACACGAAATACGCCTTTCAAACCGGCAAAGAATGGGACGAAGCGCGCCTAAACGCCGAACTGAAAAAATACCCGTGCAAAACCGTGGTGGTAACGGGCGGAGAGCCCACCGAACAGGACGCGCCCGCGCTGTTTGCCGCCCTAAAAAACGCGGGTTATACAATCCACCTGGAAACGAACGGTTCCATCGATGCGGACGTCAGCCGTGTGGATTTTGTGTGCGTGTCGCCAAAAAAATACGTCAGCCCGGAAATGCTTAAAAAAGCGGACGTGATTAAAATCGTCGTCGGGCAGGACTCGGATTTGGAAGACGTACAACGCTACTATGCGTACGAAAACGCAAAAACGCAAATTTATCTTCAACCCGAAAGCAACAAACAGGAGAACATCGACCTATGCGTAAAACTGCTAAAACAACATCCCGCCGCGCGGCTAAGCCTGCAAACGCACAAAATGGCAAACTTCCGTTAACGGAAGAGAAAATTTTGAACAACCTGCGCGAAATTTTGGCCTACATCGGCGACGACCCGTCCCGCGAAGGCCTTTTGGAAACGCCGCACCGCATTTTGCGCAGCTGGAAGAAACTCTACGGCGGCTACAAAATGAAACCGCAGGACGTATTAAAAACATTTACCGAAGGCTCCTGCGAAGAAATGGTGGTACTCAAAAATATCGAGTTTTATTCCACCTGCGAACACCATTTGCAGCCGTTTTTCGGCACGATATCCATCGGCTATTTGCCCAAAGGGCGCGTACTCGGCATTTCCAAACTGGCGCGCCTTGTTGAAGTGTTTGCGCGCCGCCTGCAAATTCAGGAAAAATTGGTGGCCGAAATCGCCGACAGTTTGATGGAAACGCTGGAACCCTACGGCGTGATGGTGGTGTGCAAAGCCAAGCACATGTGCATCAGTTCGCGCGGCATTGAAAAGCACGACGCCGTGATGGTAACAAGCGCCATCCGCGGTGCGTTTAAAAAGATGGAAGTACGCAGCGAATTTTTGGAAATGATTAAATAATTTCTTCTTCTTTTCTCTGGCCGAAAAGAAGCAGCCGGTTAGCCGCCGCGCAACCCAAAAAAGCCACAACACAAAGTGGCCCGTTCAGCACAGGACAATAAATTTTTATGAAACCGCAATTAATGGGCATTGTAAACGCCACGCCTGATTCTTTTTACGACGGAAACCCGCAAAATAATTTGGCCTCTTTAATGGCCAAATGCAAAGATTACGTTCGTGACGGGGCCGATATTTTAGACGTCGGCGGCGAATCCACCCGCCCCTCGGCAGAACCCGTCCCGGAAGAAGAAGAAAAAGCGCGCGTACTGCCGCTTATTGCCGAAATCCGCAAAACGTGGCAGAACGTGCCCGTATCGCTCGACACCGTCAAAATTCCCGTCGCGCTGGAAGGCCTTAAAGCCGGGGTAAACCTCATTAACGACGTAAGCGGCACGCCGGATAAAGAGATGTTCAAACTCGTGAAAGATTTTAACGCCGAAATCGTGGTTATGCACACGCGCGGCACGCCGCAGACCATGCAATCCCAAACCGAATACGCCGACATGCTGGCCGAAATTAAAGATTTTTTGGCGGATAAAATCGCCGAAGCGCAGTCTTGCGGCCTTGCCAAACAAAACGTAATTATCGACGTAGGATTCGGGTTCGCCAAAACGCGCGGACAAAATTACGAGCTTCTAAAACACCTTGCGTTTTTTAAAGAGTTGGGCGTACGGATGCTGGTCGGACTGTCGCGCAAAACGTTCCTCAGCCAAAAGTGCGAAGGCGCGCCCAAACGCAAAGCCCAAACGCTGGCGGCCAATTTGGTGGCTTTGCAAAACGGGGCGGACATTTTGCGCGTACACGACGTAAAAGAAACGCGCAAAATCATCAATTTTTACGAAGAACTGGAGGCGGCCAAATGACGCAAGTCTACCTTACGCAAACGGGTTCTTTCACCGCGCGCCATGGGCACGGCGGCACGCTGGCCGAAGACGTACACGAACACACGTTTTGCTACGAAGTCACCTTCCACGGCCCGCTGAACCCGGAAGGATATCTGATTGATTTCCGCGAACTTTCCGCCGCGTTTGAAAAAGAAATCAACGCGCATTTTTCGGGCCAAAACTTAGGTGATTTTTTTGATAATCCCACCACCGAAGCCCTCTGCCTGTGGATTTACAACCGCGTGCGTGAAATCTTCCCGCACCTGTACGCCGTAAAAGTGGCCGAAGAAGCCGACCGCTGGGTGGAATACCGGGGAGAAGAATAATATGCCGCAAGCCGTCATCGCCCTGGGGAGCAACATCGCCCCCGCCAAAGAAAATATCGACCGCGCCCTGGCCGCGCTGTCCGAACTCGGCACGGTAAAAGAAACCGCGCCGTACATCGTATCCAAGCCGGAAGGTTTCACAAACCAGGCCGATTTTATCAACACGGTTGCGATTTTAAGTACGCCCTATGCCCCGCTTCCGCTTCTAAAAAAATTAAAAGAACTGGAAACGCGCTTGGGCCGCACGCCCACGTTCCCCAACGGGCCGCGCGTGATTGATTTGGATATTCTTTTTTATGATGACAAAATCGTGTTTGAAGATGACGACAAATACCCCCTTCTCATTCCGCACCCGCGCCTGCACGAACGGGAATTTGTGTTAAAGCAGCTTTCTTATATATTGCCGGAATACATACACCCCAAACTGGGCAAACCCGTCTACCGCCTGTACAGGGAACTGATGAAAAAAAAGGGCGCGCCCGAATGTCGAATTTTGTAGAATAAGAGGGATAGCAGTCATCCCATATTTAAGGAGAACGTAATGAAAAAAGTAGCTGCCGTATTAGCCGCCGCCTTATTCTTGGGCGCGTGCCACTGCACCTGCACCAAAACCACGTGCAAAAAACAAGCTCCCGCCCCGAAACCGGCGGTGCAGGCTCCCGTAAAAAAAGCCGAACCCGCTAAACCCGCCCCGGTGAAAGAAGAAGATTTTGCCGAAGTCGCCCAAGTGGCCCGCAAGACGGACAAAGGTCTCGTGCTGGCTTACAAAAAACCGATTAACTTCGCCTACAACAGCGACGTAATCGCCAACGATTCTTTGCCCCAAATCCGCAGCACCGCCCGGGCTCTCAAAAAATATCCTAACAGCACCGTGCGCGTTGCCGGCTACACCGATTCTTTGGGTGACGCCAACTACAACGTGGACCTTTCCCAACGCCGCGCCAAAGCGGTGGCCATGGAACTGGTCAAAGAAGGCGTACCTGCCAAGAACGTATCCTTCATCGGTTACGGCGCCGCCAACCCGGTGGCTTCCAACAAAACCAAAGAAGGCCGCGCGCAGAACCGCCGCGTGGAATTGGAAATCACCAACAACTAAGTTTTACGAAGCACACAAAAAACCCGCCCTCACAGGCGGGTTTTTTGCATTCGAAAGACTTTCTTCTTTGCGCCAACCTAGTAAGCATATCAAGGAACAAGTGTTATAACTGGGTTTCCAGCATCAACCCATTTTTGTTTCCGCTGATTTTTTTGCATAAAGAAGACGCTTCGGCCGAAGCATTAAATACAATTCCGTTCATTCCGTAATCGGGCCC
>JAUNWB010000168.1 GCA_030540535.1 Elusimicrobiales bacterium | reverse complement strand
GAAGGGCAGGGCCCGCATAAGAAAAACCCCCGGCTACGCCGGGGGATATTTATTGATGTCAGCTAAATTTTCGGCAGTTCTACGGGCAGTTTGCCCTGCGCTTGCTGGTTGCCCAAAATAATATCCGCCGCCGTTTGCAGTACGTAACGGTTTAAGCCGTAGGTGGCCAGCACGGTGTCGGCTTCCGGGTAGTTTTTGATGTCGTACGGGCTCATGGTGGAAATAAACACCGTGTTTTTGTTTTCTTTAATGAGCCCGTTAATGGCGTTTTTTTGGTTGATGTTGGTTTTGTCCGCCCATTGAAGGCTGGTTAAAATTAACAGGTCCGCCCCTTTCGCGCAGGCGGCGGCGCGCTGGCTGTCTTTTTTACGCGGGGTCAGTGCGGCGTTGTAACTGCGTACGTTCCACCCTTTTTCCAAAAACGGTTTGCTGAAGTTCATCAGCTGGTCCGAAAACCGGGCCGGCGCAAAAAACACGGCGCATACGGTGGGTTTTTGATTGCCGGAAGCCGGAATAAAAGGAACCGTTTTTTTGCGGTTGCGCACCAGCGTAACCGCTTTGGAACTGATTTTTTCCAGCTCCGCACGGTAGGCTTCATGTGCGGGGGCGGGGGCGTTCCAAGAACCGTCCAATAACCCCATTTGGCGTTTGGCTTCAAAAATTTTCTCTGCCGCTTCTTCTACGCGCGGCTGAAGTTTTTTTTCTTTAACTTCCTGCAGCGTTTTGTTAAATATTGTTAACGGTTTGATGTACCGCCCGAGCAAAACCATATCGGCTCCGTTTTCCAGCGAACGCACGGCGCAGCCGGCGATGGTGCAATAGGCGGTGGCGCTTTTCATGTCCAGGCTGTCGGTAACTATCAGGCCTTTAAAGCCCATGCGGGTTTTTAACAAATCCTGTAAAATCGGTTTAGAGAAAGTGGCGATGTTTTTGGCGTCCAGCGCGGGATATAACACGTGCCCGGTCATCACGCCGGATACGCCCTGCTTCACGGCGGCGGCAAACGGGGCCAGGTGTACTTTTTGCATTTGTTCGGCGGAGGCTTTCACCACCGGCACCGCATAGTGGGAATCCTGTGCCGTATCCCCGTGGCCGGGGAAATGTTTGACGATGCTCATTACTCCCGCCGCTTTAAAACCGTTAATCAGCGCAAGCCCCATTTTGGTTACGTCGGCCGGGTCGGCGCCGAACGAGCGCACGCCGATAATCGGGTTATCCGGGTTGTTGTTTACGTCCAGCACGGGGGAAAAGTTAATATGCACGCCCGCGCGGCGTAGTTCCAGGCCCGCCAGGTAAGCGATGGCGGCTGCGCCTTCTTCGTCCGCCGCGGCGGAGAGCATCATGTTGGTGGGTAGGTAATCAAAGCCCAGGGTGATGGGGGTGTAAACCGTTCCTCCTTCGTAATCGATGGAAATAAACAGCGGTATTTTATGCGGACTGTTGGCGGCCCAACGTTGGAGTTTGACGATTAATTCTTCCGTTTGCGCCAGCGAATAGTTGCCCCATTGAATCAGCACGCCGCCGATTTTGCCCGTTTCGATGGCGGGGCGGAGCAGTTCGGCGCTGTCTACGTCCACAAACGCGACGAGCGTCTGCCCCAGTTTTTCTTCAAAGGACAGTTCTTCAAACGTCACGGCGGCCGCCGGGCAAAGCGGGAACGCAAGCAGGAGGGCGGCCAGCAGTTTTTTCATCAGTTCACCTCAATCACCGGGATTTCGGCCGGCGCCAAAAAGCGCAGCGGAATGCCCCAGTAGAACATGCCGGAAGTAATATAAAAATTCATTCCGTTTACGTCATACAAACCGTATACGCGCGGGAACTGCAGTTTTACCAGATATTTGAACGGAAAAATCTGCCCGTTATGGGTGTGCCCGCTGAACATCAGATCCGCTCCCGCGGCGGACGCTTCTTCCGCGTACAAGGGCGTATGGCTGAGGAATACAAGCGGTTTTTCCGGGTCCGTCTGCGCGAGCAGGTCCGTTACGTCCTGTGCGGTTACGCGCGCGGTGCGCGCGTCTTTAATCCCGGCCACCTGTATACCGTTGGCGAGTGCGGCAGTTTGGTTTTCCAGCAGGTTTACGCCTGCTTCTTTAAATAACATTTTGGAATGGTCGTAGCCTACATAATACTCGTGATTGCCGAATACGCCGTAAATCCCCAAAGGCGGATTGGTTTGTTTTAAACGCACCGCATATTTTTTTAAGTCGGGGCCGTATTCGAAAATATCGCCCAGCAGAAAAATGACGTCCGGCCGCTCGGCTTCGATTTTGCGGAGGGCTTTGTCAAAACGGGAAAGCGAAACGCCCATCCCTACATGGGAATCGGAAACCAGGGCGATTTTCATTTTGGGCGCGCCGGGCACGGTTACGGGAATGCGTTTGACGCGCGGAGTGGAAAATCCGCCCCATAAAGCAAGCGCAAATACAACGCCCATAACGGCCAGACTCAGCGGACCGAGCCAGGCGCGCGCGGAAAGGTGGAAAAATTGCAAAATCCACGATAAAAATACGCACGCCGCCGAAATACAAAACGCCAGAAACACGAGCCCAAAACAGATGTATGAAGCATAATATAACGCACCCGCAAGCATGCCTTCGTGCGTGCGAGTGTAACTCATGCCGAACAAAATAAAGGCCGTTAAGAGTAACGGAACAACTCCGGCGGGAATTTTCCAACCTAAGCGCGGGAACGCGATAAACAGCCATGCGCCGTTGACGGCTTGCATTCCCCACAAAACAAACGTCATAATCAGTAAAAACATGTTTCCCCCAAAAAATACGGACAAGCGCGTGTGCGCTTCTTATATTTTACACAATAAATAAGTATAATATATCTATATACGTACTACTATAAAGAGGAACAAAAAAACTATGACCGTAAAAGTTAGATTTGCCCCGTCTCCGACCGGATTTTTGCACATCGGAGGGGTTCGTACCGCGCTTTTCAACTACCTTTTCGCCAAAAAAAATAAAGGCACGTTTTTATTAAGAATCGAAGATACCGACGAAGAACGCTCCACCCAGGCGTCCACCGACGCCATTTTTGAAGGCATGCAGTGGATGAATTTAACCTGGGACGAAGGCCCCATGCCCGACGGCACCAGCAAAGGGCCCGACGCTCCTTACTACCAGGCCATCCGCGCCGACCAGGGACTTTATAAAAAATACATCGACCAGCTCATCGCTGAAGGCAAAGCCTACAAATGCTATTGCACCGAAGAAGAACTGGAAGCCAACCGCCAGAAATGCCTGGCCGAACACCGCCCGCCGAAATACAGCGGTAAATGCCGCGATTTAACGCCCGAACAGCAAAAAGAACTCGAAGCCCAGGGCCGCAAATACGTCATCCGCTTCCGTATGCCCGAAGAGGGCGACGTGGAATGGGACGATATGATCCGCGGACACGTTAAATTCGCCAGCAAAGATTTGTACGACCTCGTCATCCAGAAAACGAGCGGCTACCCCACCTATAACTTCGCCGTCGTTATCGACGACCATTTGATGGGTATGACGCACGTCATCCGCGGGGACGACCATATTTCCAATACGCCCTCGCAAATCCAAATTTACCGCGCGCTCGGCTGGAAAGAACCGATTTTTGCGCACCTGTCCATGATTCACGGGCCGGACGGCAAAAAACTTTCCAAACGCCACGGCGCGACGAACGTGGTGGAATTTCGCAACATGGGGTACCTGCCCGAAGCCTTGAAAAATTATCTGGCGCTTCTCGGTTGGGCCACGTCGGATTCCCAGCAGATTTTCGCTCCCGGCGAACTGGAAGAAAAATTTGATATCTCCGGCTGCCAGCCCAGCCCGGCCGTGATGGACCCGGAAAAACTGAACTGGATGAACGGGGAATACATCCGCGCCACGCCGATTTCCCGTCTGACCGACCTTGCGATGCCGTTTATCGAAAAAGCGGGTGTCGACGTATCTAAAGTTTCCCGCGCCCAACTGGAAGGCATTATCGGCCTGGAGCAGGAAAAATATAAACTCTTAACCGAAATCCCGGATTTAATCCGCTTCTTCTTTGAAGACC
>JAUNWB010000167.1 GCA_030540535.1 Elusimicrobiales bacterium | reverse complement strand
ACGGCATTTCCGTCATTTTGTTCTTTGTGGGCGTAAAAATGCTGATTTCGCATCATTTTAAAATCCCGGTGGTGGCGTCTTTGGGCGGTATCGTGGGCATTTTGGCGCTCTCCGTTCTGGCCAGCAAATTTTTCCCGCCCAAAGAGGCGTAAGGCTGGACAGAGCGGCGATTTTTTACTAGAATATAAGTACGAAATTTAATTCAGTTACAAGGAAGGAAACTATGGCGTATAAATGTGCAGTGTGTGGCAAAGCCCCGGTGTCCGGCGGTTCTTACAGCCACTCCAACATGAGAACGAAAAGAAGCTTCAAACCCAACTTGCAGAAACAAAAAGTGGTACTGGACGGCAAAACGCAGACCGCTTACGTCTGCACCTGCTGCATCAAAAGCGGTTTGGCGCAAAGACCTACCAAATAAGTCGTTTTTTTTAACGAAACCGGCCCGCGCTTAACACTTAAAGTGCGGGCTTTTTTTAAGGGGAGGCCGTATTACGCAATTTAAACGCTTGGCCGCAGTAATGCTTGCGGCGTTTTTTTCTTTTTCGTACGCGCGCGCGGAAGAATCCGCGCAGCCGGAAATGGACCCTAACGGGCCCTGGATGATTTGCGGCATTGAAGTGGACGGACTTAAAAACATCCGCAAAAGAACCGTCACAAAGGCGGCTTCCGCCAAAAAAGGCGTTCTGTACGACCGCTACCAGGTGTCCGAAGATATCCAGGATGTTTCCGCCTTGGGCAATTTCGACAGCGTGGAAGTGGACATCTCCCCCATGCCCGGCCAGCGCAAAGAAAAAGACGGCGGCGACGCGCTTTACCCCTGCCACCGCATTACCTACCTCGTTACGGAAAAACCCATTTTCGACCGTCTGACCTACACCGGCCGCAAACACCTGGGCAAAGGCGCCATCACCCAGGCGATGACGCTAAAAATCAAAGACCCCTTTAACGAAGCCAAATTACAGGCCGACCTGGAACGCATCAAAGCCAAATACGCCGAAAAAGGCTACGTAAACGCGGACGTACAATACCAGCTGACGAAGGACGATTCCCTCGGCGTCGTATACGTGGAACTCATCATTAACGAGGGTGACCGCGTACGCGTCGGCACCGTTACGCTTAACGGCGCGGAAGAACTCCCCGCCGACAAAATTTTGAAAAAAGCCTCCAACCGCCCCGGCAAAGTATTTAAACCGCAAAACCTCCAGCGCGATTACGTCAAAATGATTCTGTACGGACGCAACAAAGGGTATTCGGACTTTATGCTCACCGCGCCGAACGTCGACATCAACGAAGAAAAAACCGAAGTGACCATTTCTTACGACGTAACCGAAGGCGAAAAGGTGGACTTCGGCACCGTGTCTTTTGAAGGCAACAACGTTTTTACGCCGCAGGAACTGCAAAAACAGGTATTTTTCCGCGAAGGGCACCTGTACAACCAAAAAGATTTTGACGACACCATCACCGCCATCCAAAACGAATACGCCAACAAAGGCTATCTCCAGGCGCGCGTAACACCCGTAAAAGACATTCGGGACGGCAAATTAAACCTTACGTTCGATATTTCCGAAGGCCACATCTTCTACATCGACCATATCGACGTTACCGGCTACACCAACACCAAAAAATACGTTTTCACGCGCGAACTTTCCATCAAACCCGGCGATTTGTACGATAACGAAAAAATCCGCCGCAGCCAAACCAAAATTTTAAACCTCGGTTTCATTAACGACGTACAAGTAGACTTACAGCCCACCGCCGACCCGCAGAAAGTGGACCTCGGTTTCAACATTGTGGAAGGCCGCCCGGGCATGTTTACGGCGGGCCTCGCGATGAGTTCCATGGACGGCTTGTACGGGGAACTTTCCATCAACCACATGAACCTGTTCGGCCGCGCGCAGCGTTTGTCTTTGCGCACGCTGTTCGGTAAAGAAATTTTGGACTACACCGTCAGCTGGTCCACCCCGTGGATTTACGACAAGCCCACCTCCCTGGGCGTAGACCTATTCAACACCCGCCGCTACCGCTCGTTTGCCGACGACAACCAAGCCTATACCGAAAAACGCATCGGCGGCCGCGTGAAAATCGGCCCGCGCTTTAACGACGACATCTACCAACTCTCGTTCGGCTACTCGTTTGAACACATCGACATTTACGATATCGAGCAGCGTTTCCGCTGTGCGCCGGGCAAAGATCCGTCCGAATGTATCGCCGAAGGCGTAACTAATATGTCCACCGTCAGCACGGACTTCGCCATCGACACGCGCGACAACATCTGGGACCCCACCCGCGGCTGGCGCAACTCCATCGGCCTTGCGCTCGCCGGCGGCCCAATCGGCGCGGACCTGGATTTGTGGTACTTAAACGCCCGCTCCATTTTCAACTACACCGTTTTAAATCCCGGCGGGAACTATCCGATTGTATTTGTACTGTCCAATAAATTCGGCTCCGTACAGGCGTACGGCCGCACCAAAGAAGTGCCCCCGTTTGAAAAATTCTTCCTGGGCGGCGCCGACACCATCCGCGGGTACGAACGCGCAGGCGAAATCGGCCCCGAATACGGCGGCGATATGTACTACGTCATGAATGCGGAACTGCGCTTCCCGCTGGCGCGCGAAGGCAGAAGAAACATGGCCCAGTTTGCGTTCTTCTTCGACATGGGCAACTCCTGGAACCATTTTGACGATTTGGATTTTTCGCTCGGTCCCAATCCGAACCAATTTAAAGCCGGCGTGGGCGTAGGCCTGCGCTTTACCACCCCCTCGCTGCCGATTCGCATCGACTGGGGGTACGGCCTCAACCACGGCCCGAACGAAGACCGGTCCCACTTCTACTTCAACATCTCGAACATGATGTAAGGTGCGTATGAAAAAAACGTTGGCGTGTTTAACGGTTCTGTTTACTGCGGCGGCCCCGCTTTTATGGGGTGCCTCCGCCGACACGCTGACCAAAGAGGAAGAAGCCGCCGTAGCCGCCATTTTGGCGGGCCAGGCCGGCCAAACGCCCGCCGAAACAACGGCTAAAGAAGAAGCCATCACCCTGCCGGACGCTACCAAGCAGCAGGCGCTTGACGAAAACAACCGGGAGAGCGACGTTCCGCCGGAAGAAGAGGAAGAAGAACCCGCCGGCCGGGAACCGCAAAAATGCTTAACGGTGGCGTTCGTGGATATTGACGAGGCTTTCAACGAACATCCCCGCACGGTGGCGGTAAAAGAACAAATCCGGCTGAAAATCGTTTCCAAAGAAGACGAAGTGCGCGGGGCCAAACAATTAATCGAAGTGCTGGCGCAGGAAAACGCCCTTTTGTCGGCGCAGATGCGCGAGCTGAAACCGTTTTACGAACGCATTGTGGTGGAACCGAACCCGCTGCTTCCCAAAATTGAAGAAAGCGCGGACACGCTACTGCTGACAAACGTACTCAACCGGCTGACGTTTTCGGGTGCGGAAGTACTGTCCACGAGTCCCCTCAACACGCCCGCGCGGCTGGAAGATTTACAGGCGCGGATTGCGTCCAATAAAAAAATTATTGCGGAACGCGGATTATTTATTGATAATTATAGATATGCCACCCGCGAAGAAATTTTGCAGTTGGAAAAGAAAGAAGTAAACGAGATTTTGAAGGACATTTATACGGAAATTAAATCGTTCGCCAAGAAAAGGAACATCGGCGCCGTCGTGCGCAAGGACGACATCCTCTACGGCGAAAAGCCGGTTAACGTAACGAAAGATTTTATCAACCGGCTCAAAAAATCAAAAAAATACCGCAAACGCGGCAAATAGGAACCTAAATTTATGACGCTGAACTTAACCGTACAAGAAATCGCCCAAATCACCGGGGCGGAAGCGGCCCAAAACGCGCAAACGCCCGTTACCAAACTCTGCGCGCTTGACGACGCGCAGGAAGGCGGCATTTGCTACCTTACCGGCCTGGACCATGCGGACCAACTGGGCGCGTTAAAAGCCGCCGCCCTCATCGTGCCCGAAGAAGCCAAAGGCAAAGAACTCCCTTTTAACGGCACGCTTCTGTACGCAAAAAACCCGGAATGGGCCTTTATCCTTTTAATGAAATATG
>JAUNWB010000166.1:2050-4077 GCA_030540535.1 Elusimicrobiales bacterium | reverse complement strand
AAAAATATTTTTAATACTGTATAAAGAAAACTCCCACACAAAAATGGGAGTTTTTCAGTGACCTCAAAAATCAAGGCTTTCGGCGCGATTTCTGGCGTCCGCGAGGTGACTTGAACGCCCGACCTACCGCTTAGGAGTATGGAGTACCGTTTCGCACAACGCTCAGACAATGACTTCTTATATTTTCTCGTTCTAAACTTTCGCATTTGGCGCATGGTCAAAGTGCCGAAAAACACTTGAAATGCCGCCCAATAATGGGGCTTTCGCAGGGTCAAATTAGCAAATTCTTAGCAGCAACATGGCTGATGGACCTTTGCGGTAAGGCATTATTCCGACTGGCATCGTGAAAATGCCAAGACAACAGGAGGTCATTTATGAGCACATCGAAAGAGAAAAAGGCTCCGCAAAATCGGACCTATACCGTGGACGATATTGCTTCCGTTCTTGGGATTGGCCGAGCTACGGCCTATAAGCTGACAAAGTCCGGCGAGTTCAAGATCATACGGATCGGCAATGCGATATGGATTTCCAGACAATCCTTTGAAGAATGGCTGGGGATGGAGGAACCGGAAGAAGAAAATGAATAGTTTATCGGAACGCCGCAGACCAAAACCTGCGGCGTTTTTGCATCCATCTCTCATTTCATCCCTCACTCAGATGGATTGCATGAGGGATGGGATGCTTTAATTCCATTCTTCTGACAGCAGGAAATCCCGGATATTGCGGTGCTTGATTCCGTCACGGCTCATATCGAACTCGTCCAGAGAAACAACGTATTTCGGGAAATTGTCACGCACGCTATCATAGGCTCCAAACTCCCGCTTGGACGTTTCTTCGGAGGCCAGCAGATAGCAGACCTGGACATAGAGCTTTTCCCGCTGCTTCTCACAGACAAAGTCAATCTCCTTCTCGCCAGCTTTGCCAACGGTGACGGTATAGCCCCGGCGCAGCAGCTCCATATAGACGACGTTTTCCAGCACAAGGTTGATATCCCGCATGTTTCCGCCAAAAACGGCTTCTCGTACCCCGTGATCGGCCACATAGTATTTCTCATTGACGGTGAGGATTTTTTTCCCCTGTAAGTCCTGACGCTTCACTTGATAGAACAGGAAAGCATCAGTACAGGCTTTGATATAGTTGAGCACCGTGTCTGGGGAGACGGAGCGGCCTTCGCTTTTCAGGTATTTGGAAATGGCGGTGGAGGAAAAGGTGGTGCCAATGTTAGAGGTGATATAGGCAATGATCCGCTCCAGCATATCTACATCCCGGATTCGATTGCGCTTTACAATGTCTTTTAGTTCCACGGAGTTGTAAAGGTCCTGTAAATACTGGCGGCTGGCCGCTTCATCATATCGGAGGTTGGACAGATAGGGCATACCTCCGATGGTCAGATATTTTGTGAAGCATTTTTCCACACTGGTGTCCGGGAACACGGTTCGGTATAGCTCGATAAACTCTGCAAAGGAGAAAGGGTAAATCACAAATTCCACATATCGCCCAGCAAGATAGGTCGCTAACTCGCCAGAAAGCAGCTTGGCATTGGAGCCGGTGATATAAATGTCGCAATCCAGTTCCACGCGAAAGGAGTTGATACACTTCTCCCAGGCGTCCACCTCCTGGATTTCATCGAAAAAGAGATAAACCTTACCATTGATCTCCGAGGCTCTGCGAAGGATTTCATCATGCAGTTGGGCCGCCGTACAAAGATGGGCGTTGCTCATGTTTTCAAAATTGATGGAAATGAACTGTGTGTTGTCCACGCCAGAGGCGCGCAGTTCTTCTTTTATCAGGTCCAGCATGACGGATTTCCCGCTGCGGCGGATTCCGGTTAAGACCTTGACCAGGTCGTTTCCGATAAATGGCCGGATACGGCTCATGTAGGTTTCTCGTTTAATCATATTGACCAGCTTCCTTTCTGAGTCTGTCAATATGATATCACAATTATATTTGATTTTCAAGTTGGTTTATTTTAATTTATCGACTATACTCGATAAAATCAAAATATCGACATCGTTTGACAATTGAAA
>JAUNWB010000166.1:0-2040 GCA_030540535.1 Elusimicrobiales bacterium | reverse complement strand
TTTGCACATTCGACACCCATATTTGTTTTTTATATAATAAATACAGTAACGCAGGTTACTGAGAAAATGGACAAAAAGAGGAAAGACCAACTATTAAAAGTCAAGTAGATAATTGGAAAAATTGAAAAGAAATTTTGTAGAAAAATGAGCATGGCAATAAGGCCTGCTGTCAGGCAAGCCGGCATGGGTAAAAAGGATTTACGCTTTTGGAACATAAGGCTGATTGTTTTTCAGGACGGCGTAAATGATGTTGCACATTTTTCTGGCAACAGCACCAACGCATGTCAAATGGTGTTTGCCTTCCGCTTTTTTCTTCTGGTAATAGGCACTTAATACGGGGTCTTTAAAGGAAGCAATCAGAGCGGACTGAAAAATGGCTTTCCGCAGATAGGGTGATCCGCGTTTGCTCATTACATTGTGGGTTGCCTCAAATTCACCGGATTGTGTGACGGTGGCGTCCAGACCAGCAAAAGCCACCAGTTTTCTAGGGCTGTCAAATTTGGAGATATCGCCAATCTCGCTAAGGATGGCTGCTCCTGTAACATTGCCAATTCCTGTGATGGTAGTAATGGGGGATTCCAGTTTTCCCATAATGCCGGAAATTTCCATTTCCGTTTCTTTTACCTGTTTTTCGATAAAAGAAATTTGCTCGATCAGTGCTTTGAGCTGGAAGGTGAAGCTGTTTTTGGCAAAAGTAACGCAAAAAGAAGAGGACGCGGCAGCCTTTAACTGTTTCGCTTTGGCAGTGCTGACTCTCTGCCTGCTGAGCTGTGCCAGCAGTTCCGCCAGGGATTCCGATGAAACTGACTCAAAATCAATTGGCGAAGAAAACTGGAGAAGGATTTCTTTTGAGGTCTTGCCGACAATGTCGGAGAAGATGGACTGGTATTCCGGGAAAACCTGATCCAGCACACAGACAACTTTCCGCTTTAAGTCACTGATGGATTTCACAAGATAAGTGCGGAAGCGTGTCAGCGTGCGCAGAGAAAATAAATCCTCGTCCGCAAGCTTAGTTTCCACAAACTGCCCATAACGGATCAGGTCAGCGATCAGGAGGGAATCAATGATATCGTTTTTGCGTTTGCGGATCTCTGTTCCCCTGCGCCAACCGTCAGTCTGGATCGGATTGATGACATGGAGAAGGAACCCTTTCTCAAAGAGGAAAGAGTAAACAGAAAGCCAGTAGTGTCCGGTAGTTTCCATGCCGATTTCAAAGTCGGAGGAGTTTAAGGAATAGGAAGTGAGTTTGGAAAATAAAGCATTTCCTCCATCGGAAGTATTGGGAAAGGAAAATGCTTTGAATACCACTTTTCCGGTTTCATCCATCACGGAAGTGACATGATTGTTTTTACCAATATCAATACCAACAAAAAACATAAAAACACCTCAGAAAGAAGATTTCAGATTGGGAGACCACTCATCTAATAAGCGCCACTACCTTGTGCTAAATACGGAGAGAAACCATGGAGCAACCAACATCCAACTCATACGCGGAAAACTTATTAGAGAGAGGGATCAGCCTTTCAAGTACGAGCAGAACCGCTCAAGGAGCTGAGATGTGTGCTGACCTTTGAACAGATTTTAAAGATTTTCAAGGACTATCTGGAAATGGATGATGAGGCGGAGGTGCTGCTGACAAAGCGAGGGTATCTGCGGATCGTCTGGCCGGGGAATTTTCCCTTTTGCGATGACGGAAAGCTGTGCCGGACACCGGAGGAATTGTTTGATCTTTTGCTGGAGGACTGTCAGAGCTACTACGAGCTGGAGCGGACAAAGGGATGGCGAAGCCTGACACCGGAGGACATCCGGCTGGTCAAGGCGCGATGCAGGCCCTACCTGGAAAAACGATGGGAGGTTGAGAAGAAATGAAGTTGCTGTTAAAGTTGTTGGCCGCGCCGGTGGTCGCGGTGCTTTTCACCTACTCTGTGAAAAACGGCATCATCCTCCTGGTGATCGCATTTCTGTTAAGCCCCTTTGGGCTTCCCATGCTGGCGGTTCGGGTGCTGGGGCTTTTGCAGGATGTAAACTACGCCCTGCGGG
>JAUNWB010000165.1 GCA_030540535.1 Elusimicrobiales bacterium | reverse complement strand
GCTGGTATTGGACGGAGTATTCCCTCACTTCTTTGTGGAAAAGTATCAGCCGCAAAAAAGCGCCGGAACTGGCAGGGCCGATTGGCATTGTAAACGTCATCCACCAGGCGGCACACCGCAGTCTGCTTGATTTTGTATTCTTAATCGCCATGCTGTCCGTAGCGGTGGGTATGTTTAACTTATTCCCGATTCCGATTTTGGACGGCGGTTACGCCCTCGTCTATCTGTGGGAAGGACTCACCAAAAAACTGCCGACGGAAAAGACGCTCAATGTGGCCGTCAACATCGGCTTGTACTTTTTGATTTTGCTTGTGATTTACGCGTCGTACGCGGACATCAAGCGTATTTTCTTTAAACCCAAAACCGCCGCCGTAGCAGCCGAAGCGGCCCCGGAAAACACTTCGGAGAAAACAAATGTACAAGACTAGAGAAGTAAAAGTAGGACCTTTCACTTTAGGAACCGGACACCCCGTGCGCGTGCAGAGCATGTGCAATACCGACACGCGCAACGCCAACGCCACCGCGGCGCAAATTATCCAGCTGGAAAACGCCGGATGCGAAATCAACCGCGTGGCTGTGCCGGATATGCAGGCCGCCCTCGCCATCGGGGACATTAAAAAACAAATCCACACCCCGCTGGTGGCGGACATTCATTTTGATTATAAACTTGCGCTGGAAGCCATTAAACAAGGCGTAGATAAAGTGCGCATCAACCCCGGCAATATCGGCGCGGCGGAGAATACGAAAGAAGTCGTCAAAGCCGCCAAAGACCACGGCGTAGCTATTCGTATCGGCGTCAACGCGGGGAGTGTAAAGTACCTTAAAAGCGTACAGGGAAAAATGGAACTTTCCGACGAAAAATGGGCCGAAGTCATGGTCAATGAAGCGCTGGAACAGGCCAACATTTTGGAACAGCTGAACTTTAAAGACGTGGTGGTTTCGCTCAAGTCGGACAATTTTAAACGCACCGTACTCGCTAACGAATTATTTGCCAAGCAAAGCGATATCCCGCTGCATTTGGGCTTAACCGAAGCGGGCAGTTTTTTAAGCGGCACCGTTAAAAGCGCGGTGGCCTTGGGAACACTTCTTCAAAAAGGAATCGGCGCGACGATCCGCGTTTCGCTTACCGAGGACCCGCGCATGCAGGTACGCACCGCGTACGAAATTTTGAAAGCCGTCGGCCTGCGCGAGTTCGGCCCGAACTTGATTTCCTGCCCCACCTGCGGCCGCACGCAAGTGGACGTGACGGGTACGGTTCACGCGCTGGAAGAAAAAATTTACAACGATAAGGACCTGCTTAAAAAAGCGACGGGCCTTAAAATCGCCGTCATGGGGTGCGTAGTCAACGGCCCCGGTGAAGCGCGCGACGCGGATTTTGGTATCGCGGGCGGCAAAGGCGAGGGCTTATATTTTGAACACGGGCAAACGATGTTCAAACTGCCGCAGGAAAAATGGGTTGATTTTTTAATTGACAAAATCAACACGTGGAAGAAATAGCGGCGCATAAACCCGCGGCGGAAAATCCGCCGAATTTGGGAAATTGTTTCCCATATAGATTTAAACAACTGGAAAAATTATCAATTAAAGGATACAAAAATGAAATTATCAAACTATTACTTACCCACCCTCAAAGAAGCCCCCAAAGACGCCGACACCCTGTCGGCCAAACTGATGATCCGCGCGGGGCTCATCCGCAAAGTGGCCAGCGGACTTTATGAATGGCTGCCCCTGGGGTTGCGCGTCCTTAAAAAAGTGGAAAACATCGTCCGCCAGGAAATGGACCGCGCCGGCGCCAACGAAGTGTGGCTGCCCGTCGTACAGCCTAAAGAATTATGGGAAGAATCCGGCCGCTGGACCTTCTACGGCAAAGAACTCCTGCGCTTTACGGACCGCAAGGAAGCGGGCTTTTGCATTTCCCCCACCGCCGAAGAAGCCATCACCGATTTAATCCGCAAGGACGTATCCTCTTACAAACAGCTGCCCGTGTGCCTGTATCAGTTCGGCACCAAATTCCGCGACGAAATCCGCCCCCGCTTCGGCGTCATGCGTGCGCGCGAATTTTATATGAAGGACGCCTACTCCTTCGCCGCCAACGACGAATCCGCCAACGAATGGTACCAAAAAATGTACGACGCGTACCAACGCATTTTCACGCGCTGCGGGTTCAATTTTAAAGCGGTGGAAGCCGACACCGGCTCCATCGGCGGTAACTTTTCGCACGAATTTATGGTACTGGCCGACACGGGCGAGGACGCCATCGCCGACTGCACCTGCGGTTACGCCGCCAATACGGAAAAAGCCGAAATTTTGGCTCCGGCCGACATCGAAATCAACGAGGCCGACTTAAAGCCCATGGAAAAAAAGGCCACCCCCAAAGCCTACACGATTGAAGCCGTGGCCGAAATGCTGGGCGTGCCGCAAAGCCAGCTGATTAAACTTTTGGTCTTTACCGCCGACGGGAAACCCGTCGTTGCCCTTGTGCGCGGGGACCACGAACTCAACGAATTTAAATTCAAAGCGCTCTTAAAATGCAACGAGCTGGAAAAAGCCACTGAAGAAGTTTATACCCAAGTGACGGGTTCGTTCGTCGGGTTTGCGGGCGCGCAGGGACTGAAAGAAAAGAATCCGAACGTGATGATTTACGCCGATAACTACGTTAAAAATATCGTAAACGGCGTTTCCGGCGGCAACGAAAAAGACGTCCACACCCTTAACGTTACCCCCCGCCGCGATATTAAAGTAGACGTCTACGCCGATTTGAAAATGGCCTCCGCCGGCGATAAATGCGCCCGCTGCGGCAAAGAATTTTCGTTCACGCGCGGTATTGAAACGGGCCACATCTTTAAACTGGGCACCAAATACTCCGCCGCGATGCACGCCAATTTCCTGGGCGAAGACCAAAAAGAAAAACCGATGATTATGGGCTGCTACGGCATCGGCATCAGCCGCGTGGTGGCCGCCGCCATCGAACAAAGCCACGACGACAACGGTATCATCTGGCCCGCGCCGATGGCTCCGTTTGACGTGGCCCTCGTGGCGATTGACTACGACTCCAACCCCGAAGTCAAAAAACACGCCGACGAAATCTGCGCCAAGCTGGAAAGCGCGGGTTTATCCGTCCTGCTCGACGACCGCGACGAACGCCCGGGCGTGAAATTTAAAGACATGGACCTTATCGGCCTGCCCTACCGCTTGGTAGTCAGCAGCCGCACGGTAAAAGACGGCCAATGCGAATACAAAAAACGCACGGACAAAGAAGCCGTCCGCTGGAATCTGGCCGAAGCGGCGGACAAACTGCTGGCCGAAGCCGGAAAATAAGTTTATACAAACGGAAATGCAAAACCTCCCCGGAGCAACCGCTCCGGGGAGGTTTTTAATACTTCTAAAACCACATCATTCTATCCACACTAATGACTTCCCGCCCCGCCGGAAAGCCCACCCGAAGAAAAACACCAATCCGCTTCGCCCACGGCGGATTTACACACGATTCCGTTAGTAAGAGATTTACATATATCGGCCCCGTAGCAAGAACGGGCCACCGTTCCATCCGTCATCATTATAATCCGTAATGTATAATTGTTCGGAACGGCCGCCGCTGTACCATTAAGGGAGCGAACAGCGGAGATCTCCAGTGACCCGGCAAGATCCGACACCGTAATATTGAAATTTTTTGTTTTAACAACGCCGGAGGCCATTTCTGCGGCCGTCCCCGTTGTGGGCAAGGTTAAGTCCAATTCGCTCAAATCCGTCGTATAACTGCCTTGCGACATTTCATAAACAGTTTCTGCCGTAACCAAGTTTCCCAACAAAACCTGGGCCTCTACTGCGCGGGATTTTTCCACCGCTTTGGTATACTGCGGCAGCGCCACCGCGGACAAGATACCGATAATTAGAACAACTACCAATAATTCAATAAGCGTAAAACCTTTCATTGTGTTCCCCCTATTAAAAAGTCATCCTGAGAAGTTTCTGCTCAGGATCTACCGTTTTTAAGGAAACGACATATAAGCGGGAGATTCCGAGCAGAAACACCTCGGAATGACCTATGATATCAAAAAAAAAAAAACAATACAAGCCTAGAGACTAGGCTTCCCTC
>JAUNWB010000164.1 GCA_030540535.1 Elusimicrobiales bacterium | reverse complement strand
GACATCCGGCGCTGCGCCGCCGATGAGCATTTGACGGCCGCTACCCGGGATTTTACGCCGCGCGACAGCGCACGCCCCTGCGCAAATACGGTTTCAGCGTTAAAAAACATACAAATAAAAGAAAAAGAAATTAAAAAAAGTTTTTTCATATCTATATTATAGACAGAAATCCTCTTAAAATCCAGGGCCGAAAGACCTATTCTCCCCCTCCGCCGGACCCAGTTTTTTTATAGGCCCTCCCAAGAGTTCCCTAAAATCCTATAATAAAAATATGACAAAAAGTGAACAAGCGGTAGAACTGTTTAAAAACGGATACAGCTGCTCGCAAGCGGTCTTGCTGGCGTTTGCGGAAGAGCTGAATTTGGATAAAGAAACGGCGGCGAAAATGGCCTCCTCATTCGGCGGAGGAATGGGCCGCCTGCGCGAAGTTTGCGGCGCGTTCAGCGGGCTTTTAATGGCGGCGGGCCTCAAATTCGGTCCGTCCGACCCCAAAAACATCGCGGCCAAAACGGCGCATTACGCATTGGTGCAAAAACTGGCGGCGGAATTTAAAAAGAAAAACGGCTCCAGTATTTGCCGGGAACTTTTAGGCCTGACGGGTCCCCAGCCGCCAACGCCGGAACCGCGCACGGCGCAGTATTATAAAAAACGCCCCTGTCCCGAAATGATTGCCTGCGCGGCGGAACTGATGGATCAGCTGCTGCGCGCGCAAACGCCGGACAAGAGCGTTTAAATTTATTTCTTTTCAAGCACATAATACGGAGCCTGCTCCCCCGTAACGGGCTGCTGGTCCGGCCCCAGGCGGACGACGTAATCATCCATAAGCAAGTAATACGCGGGCCCGTCTTCCATTTGCAGGGTGATAATCTCCCCCTCCTGCGTAAAACGGCCCGTATCCATGAACACGCCGTCGGGCTCTCCGATATATTCGGACACCTGCACAAAAGAGTTCCCCGGCCCCAGCGTAAGCGTGGTTTTAATGCCCGGGCCGTCCCCGGCCGGCAACACGCCTTCGTAAACATCCTGGGCGGAAACTTTGACGGATACATCCGGTTGTTTCTGGGCGCGGCACGCCGCCGCACCCAAGGCAACGCATACCGCCGCAATAATAAACAGTTTTTTCATACGCACCCCCCTACAGCTCTTAAGCAAAGGATAGGCGCATGAACTCGGTCGGACAAGCCCCGTTTTTATATTATTTTTGCAAAATATGCACGGCAAACCCGCCGATTTCATCCTGCAAATACACGACGCGCAGGCGGCCGTCCGGGTTATAACCGGCACTGTCCCAGTTCAGTTTTACGCCGCAAGATTCCAAATAGCGCGCGGCGCAGGCGGCGTCGGCGGTAGAAATGGCGATATGCCCGTGACGCCCGTAGAACGGTTTTTTCATCACTTCAATAATATCGCCCGCAAAATAGGCGCCGCCGCGGTCTTCTTTCGGGAAACCGAAAATCCGTTCAAACAATGACGCCGTGGCCGACGACTCCGCTTCGTCCTTGCTGTTAATGCCCACGTGGCGCAAATTGAAATCCAAAAATTTTAATAAAGCCCCGTTGACGCACCGCGTTACCGCCGCCCAATCGCACGCGGACAGCAACGCCGTTTCCAACGCCACGCGGCCGCCGGGGATGTTTTTGCAGGAGTCGCCCTTATCCGTAATAAATTTAGCGCCCGCTTTTTGGGCCGCTTCGGCCTCTTCCTTCGTATGCACGAACGCACCCGCGATAAAATCCGGCCGTTTTTCTGCCAGCAGCTCCAGCACCTGCACCGTCCCGACGCCATACACAAATTCAGCACACGGTACCCCCGCCGCTGACAGGGCATCCGCCAATGCCAAAATATCTGCGGGGAACGTAAGCTCCACCGAAGGCAATACACCGATTTTGGACAGCACTTCCAAGTTTTTTTCCATACGTCACATCTCCTTATTCAAAACGTTGTTCCGACAGCGGTAAAAATTATTTTATCCGTTTCGCCGCCTGCCCGGTAAAACCGCTTCGGCGGTACGCAGCGCATCAAACGCCACAGCCCTATCTTAACATTTCCAAGACCTACAAAAAAATAGGTCTTTTGACCCTTTTTTTATTGCTTCCAGTTACATATAATAAAAAAATGAAGAAATTATCTATTTTCATAATTTGCGCACTGTGCGCCGTGGGAACCAATCTTTTCGCACAGGGGAAACAGCTTGTAAAAGTACCGCAAGCCGCGGAATCGGCCGCCAAAGCCGCGCGCCAATCCGCCGCCGCAGCGGTTAAAGCACCGGCGGGGCCTAAAGTGCCGTCCGTACCAACGCCCCCTATTGTGCCGGCCCACCCCCGCGTGGCCGCCTTTGTAAACCAACACCCGCGCACGTTAGTGGGCCTGCAAAAAATGGTGGGCTTATCCACCCGCCAGGCCTGGAGCAATTTACAACAGTTAGGCGCCGTATATACGCCGAAGAACCCGCGGCCTCAATTACAGGAAGCAAATTCTTTTACCGCGGCGGATTTGACGGAATTTGCCGTACCCAATACTCCGGGACAAACCATGCCCGAATTTCCGTTTCAAAACCAACGGGGATTAATTTACCGCGGCATGGCGTTAGACACCGACGGCAAAGCCATTCGCAATATTCTGAAAAACGGTCTTCGCACCCAGGACGTCGGGAGAGAGTCCAACACGCTTCTGTACAGCATGGCCGGCCCGAACGCCCGCACCGCGGCAGTACGCCAACCTCTGATTAATTTAACTGACAGCGGCAACGACGCCGTCATGTGGGCCAACCGACTGAGGAAACAACAAATTCTTGTGGTAACGGTAGTGAAATCCAACAGCACGGGTTCGATTATTACCTCTCCGACAGATATTCCCGTCGACGCTATTTACGCCCAAACCGCGCTTTTAAAGGTTAACGGAAAACCGACCTGGTGCAAACTGGAACTGGAAGGAAATGACCTGCGCGTAACACCGTACCAAGAAATACCTTCCGCCGAATAACCCTTATTTAAAACCCCGCTCCGGCGGGGTTTTTTACTATAATAAACACATGATTTACAGTTTTCCCCCCGCCGTCAACCGCCAAACGCGCATATTAGTCGTCGGCAGTATGCCGGGCGAAGCCTCTTTAAAAGCGCAGGAATATTACGCGTATAAGTACAACCAATTTTGGAAAATCGTGTTTGAAATTTTCGCCGCCGGACGTACGCCCGACGGATACGCCGATAAAATAAATACGCTTTTATCAAACGGCATCGGCTTATGGGACGCTTTAAAAGCCTGCGAGCGGACGGGAAGTTTGGACGGGAACATTTCGGAACCGACGCCCAACGATTTCCCGGCCCTATTTACCCGATTCCCCCGCATCCATACGCTTCTTTTTAACGGGCAGGCCGCACGCGCGCATTTTAAACGCGCATTCGGCACGGCGGACAAAACCTGCATTACGCTCCCCTCCACCAGCCCGGCCCACGCCTCCCGTTCTTATGCGGAAAAACTGCACATTTGGAAGGAAGCGTTTTCAAACGCGCTCAAAAAATACTAACCCTTATCCGCACTTGCCTAAAAGTAAAATCCGCCGTAACTTATAAACGGGGGTTGCTATGCTGCAAGAATTACATATTTTGCTTTTTTTAGGAGGGCTGTCTGTTTTATCCGCCACGCTGGTACCGGCGCAGGCGTCTTTAGTGATGTTTGCGCTGATGGCCACGGGCCAATACGCCGCCTGGAAATTACTCGCCGCGGCGTGCGCAGGCACCGTCTTGGGCGTGGGCATAAACTGGGTGCTGGGGCGGTATTTGGACCGCCTGGAAAACAAAACCTGGTTTCCCGTAAAAAAAGAATACCTGCAAAAAGCGCAGGACCTTTTTGCCAGAAACGGAAGCATTACGCTTTTACTGGCCGGCGTGCCGATTATCGGGGACCCGGTCATGCTGATTGCGGGCGCGAGCAAAATAAACTTTTGGCTTTTTCTGTCGGTAGCGGCCCCGGCCAAATGCGTCCGCTTCTTTTTATTTTGGCTGATTTATTTGGGATTGACGTAAGAGGAAAAAGCACTTTGTAACAAGTACTTCTATATGGTGCGCCCCAGACGTATTGTAAAATACAGCATACAAGTTCG
>JAUNWB010000163.1 GCA_030540535.1 Elusimicrobiales bacterium | reverse complement strand
CAATATATGAATGGCAGTGCGTATGACCATCAGAGCTACAGATACAAAAACGCCATACTTCACAAACAGGGACTCGGTTTCCGTGGATTTGAGCAGATAACATGCTATAACAAGAAAAACCAGATTACGCAAACAACATACGACCCGTATTCTTTCTCGCTTGTCAAAAGCCAGTCTAATCCGGCACAAGACATAACAAACACATATTATGTGAATGTTGCCGCCAACAAAATAGCGACAGTAAATCTTACAAGTCGTATCGTAAATGATAAACTTCAGGGTATAAGCACTACAACATCCTATACATACGATAGTTATGGGTATCCACTTACTGAAAGTGTATCATATTCTGATGGTGCCACATGCACTACTTCATATAAATACAGTCATTCTACCTCAACGTCATCACTCTATAGGCTTGGAGCGGAGACCGACCGCGTAATAACCACGACAAGAAACGGCGACACCTATACAGAAAGATATCTGACTCCTGTCTGGAATTCACTGAAGCTTCCTATCGTAGAGGTGAAATATAAGGATGGCAATCAGGTGCATGAACGTCACTTCACATACGATGATTACGGCAACGTAGTAAAGCAAGAGGACAAGCCTTATTCTGCAAGTTCGTTCCTTTCAGAGACATACGAATATGACAATTCAGGAAGACTGACAAAGGAGACTGACCAGTTCGGACTGTCAACGGAATACAGCTATAACACCTACGGACAGATGGCATCGTCGGTGGATAAATATGGCAAGATCACAACATATTCGTACGATGGCCTGGGACGCAAGACATCCACAAGGCACCCGGATGGGATAACCGAGACAACCCAATATGCGTGGACAACAGAAGGCACTAACGGCTGTTACTCTGTTACTGAGAGTGTGACAGGCAAGCCCACGGTGAAGACCATATATGATGCTTTAAACCGTGAGGTGCGTAAGACCACAACCCGTTTTGACGGAACTGCAAGCAACACCGACAAAACATACGACATGTACGGACGGCTGGAAAAAGAGTCATACCCATTTATTGGCAGTTCGGCCACATCATGGAACTCCTATTCGTATGACAGTTACGACAGAATGACAAAATCTGTCATTCAGGGAGTAACCACATCATATAGCTATAGCGGTACAAGCGTAACATCAACAGTAGATGGAACCTCGGTGACAAAGACAAAGGACGCGCAGGGCAATCTCATAAGCGTGACCGACGATACCGGTACGCTCACGTATAACCTTAAAGCCGACGGGCAGCCATCTTCCATAGTGTCTCCAACGGGTGTCACCACAACTTTCACATACGACAAATGGCGTAGGTCTACCGACACAAACGACCCGAGTCTTGGTCACACAGTTAAATACTATAATTCAGCAGGATTGTTGGACATCTTCACCGATGCCCAAGGACGGGCCATGTCATACGGCTATGATGCTTATTTAAGGATAACAAGTAAAAGCGTGGTTTACGGACAGACTACAGCATACACATACGACCAATACAATAATGTAAAGGAAATAAATACCAACAACGGCACGAAGACTCTTTTTACGTACGACTCATACGGACGTATGACCTCATCTATGGAATATGCGGATGCCGATGTCTGGCTAAAAAAAGATTTTACATATTCTAACGGCAATGTCAGCTCAGTAAAATACACGTCACAGACAGGTGTACTTGCCACAGAAAATTACACATATCAAAACGGATACCTTGTAGAGGTGAAAAATGGTACAAAATCCATCTACAAGATTAATGCCGTTGATGCTTACGGAAACGTAACGGGCGCAACAGCAGGAGGACTTGTTTTCAATAACGGTTATACCGCATACGGAAATATTGCAAGCATACGCACTTCCACGGGAGGCTCGTCAGCACTGAGCCATCTGATTCTCGGCTATGATGCGGCAAAGCACCGCCTTATAAGCCGTAGGGACAATGTGAGAAACATCACTGAAAGCTTTGAATACGACTGCCTTGACCGCCTTACAAAGTATGGCACAAATACCGTAGATTACGATGACAACGGCAACATCACAGCCAAGAGCGATGCGGGTACATTCACATACGGTGACACTAAGCCATACGCCGTAAACGGTCTTAACGCCGTTGCCAACATACCTTCAGAACAGCAGGACATCACATACACCCAGTTCTATCGCCCAAACACCATAACACAGGGACGTTATTCGGCAGAATTTGTATACAATGGTGATTACGACAGGGTTAAGATGGCCGTCACCGACAACGGCAATGCCTGTCTCACACGCTATTATCTTGGCGGATGCTATGAGATGGATATCACACCGAGTGGTACAAAGGAGAAGCTGTATCTTAACGGAGATTATTATGATGCCACATCCGTTATTATAAAGGAAGGCTCTTCTTCCATACTCTATTATATAGTCCGGGACAATATAGGCAGTATAACTCACATTGTTGATGAGGTCAACAATATTGTTCAGGAACTCAGCTACGATGCATGGGGACGTTTGCGCAATCCAGCTACATACACAGTGTATAGAGCCGATGAAGAGCCTATATTGTTGCTCGGTCGAGGGTATACGGGACATGAACACCTGCAGATGTTCGGTCTCATAAACATGAATGCCCGTCTTTATGACCCGGTACTTGGCCGTTTCCTCAGCCCTGACCCGTATATACAGAACTCCGACATGTCGCAGAATTTCAACCGCTATTCATATTGCATGAACAGCCCGCTGATGTATGTGGACAAGAACGGAGAATTCTTTTGGCTCATAGGTGGCCTTGTTGGCGGACTGATAAACTGGGGAGTCAATGGGTTCCAGTTCAATAGTGAGGGGTTAGCGTATTTCGGAGTTGGTGCAGTTGCAGGAATTGCGGCTTCGTTTGGTATACCGACTGTTGCTGTTGCAGCCATGTCAGGATTTGCTAATTCCGTTGTAAACCAAGGATTCACAAATGGCTGGGGGAATATTAATTTCGGGCAGGCTGCATTTAGTGGAATTATTGATGGTGCTTTTGCCACACTAAGTGCAGGAATAAGTACATTTATAACAAAGCCTGTATCAAGCTTGACAACTAACATAAAATCGCCATTGTTAAGAGAGTTTATTTCTCATGAACTTGTAGGTATTCCTACTGGAGCCGTTTTGGGAGGTGTGATGGCGGAAGTGGACAATAATCCAGAGACATCTTTTCTTGATGGTATGTGGAAAGGTGCAAAAACAGGTGCCTATGTAAGCGGATTATCCGCCATCCAGTCTGCAGTCCAATATTCAAGACACAACAATGTGAATTTCTTGACGGGAGAGAAAATTATGCCTAAACAGATACATCATTTTGCTACGAATAAGAATTCTACGTTTACACCAGATATGGAAAAAATTGTGAAAAAATACGATTTGGATTTAGACGGTGATTGGAATAAGGAATCCCTTCCACATCAAGGTAGACATCCAAATGCATACCATCAGTGGGTGTTGGAGCAGATGAGATTTATAGATAGTACCCCTGGTATGAATCAACAACAATTTGTGAAACAGTTCCGTTTAAGGGTTATAGAACCTGTACACAACAACCCCAAAATGCTGAGAAAAGGATATTGGAAATAATAATATACAAAACATACAGAGAATTATGATAAGAAAGAAAAAATTTTATAGTGTAGCTCCAAAAAGTTGTAGAAAAAATGGGGTCGGAATTGCATTTTCTCCAGAAAATACAGACACATGTTATGGTTGTGAAGTTGAGGATGTTATAGGTCTTGAAAATGTTGTTTTTGAATTGCGGGATGGAATATATACTCCTTACTTGTGGACAGATGTACGCGTACAGTTGATAAATAAAGACTTTAAGAATTGTATTGAACAATATTTGCCAAAAGATTATCCGTTGGAGTTTTTACCTATACATGTTACAAGTAAGGAATATGGAGATAAGTTGTATTTTTTTCCTCATTTTAAGATAATTTTTGATGTGATAGATGTAGAACACTCAAAAATTATTCCAGAAACAGGTTCAATTACCGTTCCATGTATTGATTATGAAAAGGCAAAGGATTTGGATTTTTTCAACTCCTCTGCATACATGGATACATTTATTGTCTCTGATAAAAT
>JAUNWB010000162.1 GCA_030540535.1 Elusimicrobiales bacterium | reverse complement strand
AGTAAGACGAGATTCCAGCTGGGGCAGCGTTCCTTAGTAGAAATATACCGCTCTTGCCTTCATTACCCTACTGTGTCTAGGTAACAACGATGCGCCTGGTCTTCGGTGGTGGGATGTTTCCTAATGGCAATCCATAAAGGCGTCCATGTAGGTAGTGTCTGTTTGCTGCAACTATAAGGAGCGCGTTTTGCCCAATAGAGGATTTATCTTCGGTTCACAAGCATATGGGCGGCCTGGATTGCTCCTTTGGGCGGCTTTTATCCTATGAAACTCCCCGGGCTTACGCCCAGGGTTTCTTTTGTTCCAAAATCTCAGCTTCGCTTGATTTTGCCTGCCGCCAACAGACAAGAAGAAAACTCTGTTTTCTTACGGTGGGATTTTCATTCATCCCCGCGTTTACACACGGGGTATTCTGTTAGGTATCAATAAAATAGAAGCATGGGCGGAATGGGGGCCTGCCTGGGTTGTCCGCATCGCGCGTAATCCCGTCGTCCACTGTGGGAAGAATGGGGTTTCCTGCGGGTTTGAGTTTCGGTTGCAATCTGATGGGAATATCAAACCTTATAAAAGTTCCCCGGCCAGCTTTTCGGCCAGCACAAAGGCGCGGGCGAACCCCGCATTTGTCAAGCGGTATATTCTCCCCCTTTTTACTCCTTCACTTTCTAAATAGCCGTTATTGGCTTCCTGCTGTAAAAGGCGGTCCAGGCGGCCGGCGTTGGTAAAACCCGATTTTTGAAGCATTTGGGATAAAGTTAGGGCTTTACATTCAGATTGATTTAACAAGGCGCGGACTCCTGCTAATAACAAAAGGGCGGCTTCCTGGGGTTCCAAGCGCATTTTGCGGCGCAGGATGACTTCGCCCCCTTCCTCTTTTAACAGGGTTTCCCATAACCGTTTGGCCGGGAAGGCCTCCTGTACGGGTGTTTTTGCCGGAGGTACCGGCGCGGCTTGGGGGACGAATGGAGCTGCCTGCGCTGGGTTGGGTATCCGGGTGGCGGCTGGCGTGGGTACGGTAGATTTTTTAGGTTGTTTGCCTATTAAATCCAGGAAATAATTGCGCTGTTTTTCGATAAATTCCAGGGTTCCCTCGGCTTCGAACTCTTCCCCTCCCGGGAAACGGAAACGTATTTTTAAGGTTTTTTCGGCATCTTCCGGCATGGGAATGGCTCCTGTATGAAAAGTTATCAACGCGGGTTTTCCCCAGGCTATGACATATAATAAATTATTTATTGACATATGTCAATATTTATTAATTTTATGCCGTTTAATGTCAAAACCTGGGGAAAAGTGGCGTTTGTCGACGAGAAAACGGCTCCAAAAGGCGTATTTCTGGGCCGTAAAAAGAGAAAAATCTGACCCTCTTATGGCTTAAAATCGTCCCGTTGGGCTTGGACTTAGATTTTCTGCGAGCGCTTAAAACTATTTTCTTTGCCAAAATGCTTTTTGGGGCGTGTTGAAATTAGGTGATTTTGCGGGGTTTAAAATTGCAAAAACGCAGAGATTTTTTTGTCCTCTCTAATAATAAAAATGGGTATTAATTTGCTTTGTAAAATTTAAAAATCGAAATTACAAAATTAGGTTCGATTTTGCAAAACAAGAAAATCGCTCAAATTCAGTTTGGGGGTACCCGTAGTATCCCCTTTCGTAAAAACGCGAGTTCCCGAGTTTGGGTAAAAATTATAAAATGAAGTATGTCATCCTTTTCTTCCATATTATTAGCCTGGTATCACCAACATAAGCGGGATCTCCCCTGGCGCAACACCCGGGACCCGTATTTAATTTGGCTGTCCGAAATTATCCTGCAACAAACGCGTGTGGCGCAGGGGTTAGATTACTATCTGCGTTTTGCCGAGCGTTTTCCCACCCCCCGCGCGCTGGCGGAGGCGGCGGAGGATGACGTCCTCAAACTTTGGCAGGGGTTAGGGTATTATTCCCGTGCCCGCAACCTGCATGAGGCGGCCAAGAGCATGAACGGCGTTTTCCCCTCCACCTACGAGGGCGTCCGTGCCCTAAAAGGCGTGGGCGACTATACGGCCGCCGCTATCTGCTCGATTGCTTATAATATGCCCTATGCCGTATTGGACGGAAACGTCTACCGGGTTTTATCCCGCGTGTACGGGATTGCTACGCCGATTGATTCCGTTTCCGGCAAAAAGGAGTTTTTGGCTTTGGCGCAAAAAATGCTTGATACGCGCCGCCCCGGGGATTATAATCAGGCGATTATGGATTTCGGCGCGACGGTATGCACCCCCCAGTCGCCCGCGTGCTTAACTTGCCCGCTGGCGGAACAGTGTACAGCACGCCTGGAAAACCGGGTGGAGCAACTGCCCGTGAAAGGGCAAAAAACGAAAGTGTCCGCGCGGTACTTTCATTATATATATGTAGAACAGGGCGGCGATACCTGGCTGCATAAGCGCGGCGCGGGTGATGTGTGGCAAAATTTGTACGAGCCGGTGCTATTGGAAACGCCGGAGCCGCGGGCGGATATTTCCGCTCTGCCCGGTTACAAAAAATTATTCGGCCGCCGCACTTCTAGCCTTGTGGCCGGCCCTGTAAAACATGTTTTATCCCACCGTATTATTTATGCGGACCTGTACCGCGTAAAACTTCCCCCCTCTCTTTCGGTTCCGCCGGAATTTATCCGCATACCGCAGGACGGCGTAAAAAAATACGCCGTTTCCCGCTTGGTTCAAAAACTGTTGGAAAAATCCGGGTTGTTGTAAATACAACAGTGCGGCATCCTGCAAGTCTGTTTATCTTGTTAGGAAGTTGTTGTTTGATAAGCACCGTCTATTACTAAACGCTGGTCGAGGACTTCGCGTGCCTGCCCCCGGCAAGATCGTCCAGGCCGGTTATACGGGGCTCGCCTATTTGTTGTTGGCGACATGTCTTAAACAGTGTGGCTTAACTAGTCAAACGAGCGCGGGTCCTCGCTGGACGGGCAACTGGGGAGCCCAGGCTCTGGGCCAGACAGGCGGATACCCCTTGTGTTGTTTCCACCTAATTGATAGCTACCGTCTATTACTAAGCTCTGGTCGAGGCCAGCACGCCTGCCCCCGGCAAGATCGTCCAGGCCGGTTATACGGGGCTCGCCTATTTGTTGTTGGCGACATGTCTTAAACAGTGTGGTTTAACTAATCAGAAGAGTGCGGTGGGTAAGGGCGGGGCGGCTCGCCCCTTGACCCGTTTTTTTTTTTTGATAACATGGGAATAAATCAAGTTTGGCGGCTCTTTTACATACGTCATTCCCGAGGGTTGTAATCGGGAATCTGTCGTTGTAAAAGAGGAGTAGATCCCCGAAAAAACGCTCGGGGATGACATCGTTTTATTGTTCCCGAACGTACCGAATCCGGCGGGCCGCCCCCTGCGGGTGGCCTGCACGGGCCGCTTCTCATTCGGGAATGACGTAAGTGAGGAAAGCTGCCAAAGCATAATACAGGAGGGATATATCCTATGTGTCAAAAAGTCGTCATCCCGGAACGCTGCGCGCCGCTAGCTCCGGGATCCAGGCCGTTTAATAGAAGTTGTAAACCTTATTTAAATCTGGATTCCCGGTTCACCGTGCGTCCCGCCGGGTGCCCGGAAATGACACGGAAAGGCTTTACTTTAATAGAACTCTTGGTCGTGGTTTTAATCATCGGCATTTTGGCGGCGGTGGCACTGCCCGAGTATCAAACGGCGGTATTAAAATCCCGCCTGTCTACGACGATGTCCACCGTCCGCGCTATTGCAGACGCCGCGGAAGTTTATTATTTGGCCAATGGGGAATATGCGCCGGATGATATCAATATGCTGGATATCTCGGCTGTTTCGGGGTGTCAAGATATAGGCCAAGGTCAGCTGGACTGCGGAACTATTTGGTATGACTATAACGCCGGAGGCCAGACTTGGCATGTCGCCAACAAACAAGACCGAGTCGACGGAATTGTGCGTCTAAATGGGGCTATCATCTTACGTTATATTAGGTATTTGTCATATAGTCCCACTTATGCGGGTGAAATTTATTGTGTAGCCGAAGACGGTTCTGCTCTTTCGCATAAAGTATGCAAAAGCATGGGCGGCGTATTGGTTTCGGGCTCGTCCTCACGGTACCGTTTTCCGTAAAAGTTGGGGAGTATATAAAAAAGCCCGCTCGT
>JAUNWB010000161.1 GCA_030540535.1 Elusimicrobiales bacterium | reverse complement strand
GAGTACCGCAATAAACAACACGTTACACAGTACATTGACGATGATAGATACCGTCCGTACGCCCGCAAAATACCACGCACGGCGTTCCAAACGCAGTTTGGTGAACGGAATCATGTTAAGAACATCGAGCAGTAAAATGACGGCCGCCAAACGCATTAACGGCGCGGCCTCGGGCGGGATGCCGATAATCTGCGCCGCCGGAACGGCAAACAGCCACAACAAAAGCCCCAATACGCCGCCGTTTAAGAGGACGCCGTAAAAACACTGGCGGAAGACTTTGCTTTTGTCCTGTGCGTCGCTGGCAAAACGCAGATAGCTTTGGTCCATGCCGAATAAAAATACCACGTTAAACAGCGCTACCGCCGCAAACACGGTGGCGATGACGCCGTACTGGCCGGGAAGCAAATAGTAGGTGTAAAACGGAACCAAGCAAAAGTTGAGCAGCCGCGCCAGCACCGTAGAAGTGCCGTAGACGAGGGTTTCTTTGCCGAGGCGTTTGATGTCTTTTGCCATAGTAACGGGACGGAAAAATCCCGCACGGCGTTTATTCCGTGCGGGATTAAATTATTATAATTTTACGAACAAGAGTTCCAAGAGTTTTTTGAACTTGCCTTCGATTTTTTTCGTTTCGCTGATGGTCTGCGCGTGGGAAAGCGGCGTCTTTTCAATGCCGCAGCCCATGTTGCTTACCCAGGCAAGCCCCAGCACCAAAATGCCGCACTGGCGCGCGACGAGTACTTCCGGCACGACGGACATGCCGACCACCGTCGCTCCCCATTTTTTGAACATTTTAATTTCGGACGGCGTTTCGAAATTCGGGCCCGTGGCGGCCAAGTAAACGCCTTCGCCCGCATTGATGCCGGCTTTTTTGGCGGCGGACAGGGCGGTTTTACGCATGGTTTTATCGTACGCTTCGGACAAATCAAAGAACATGGGGCCGAAGGCCGGGTCGTGATTGCCGATGAGCGGGTTGTTGCACATAAAGTTGATGTGGTCTTTTAAAACGCACAAAGAGCCGGGTTTTAATTTCATGTCCATGGAACCCACGGCGGCGGACACGAGCAGTTTTTCAACGCCCAGCAGTTTTAACGTGCGGATGGAGATAGCCAGGTCTTTCATGGGGTGGCCTTCGTAATAGTGAAAGCGGCCCTGCATGACGACGATGTTGCGCCCTTTGTAGACGCCGAAAACCAGGTTGCCCGTGTGCCCGGGGACGGTGCTTTTTAAGAAACCGGGGATGGAGGAATACGGGATTTTAATTTCTTTTTCCAGCGCCGGGATGGAGCCCGCCAGGCCCGAACCCGTGATGAGGGCGATTTCCGGCTTGAAATTTTTGGTCTTTTTTAAGATGTATGCGGCTGCTTTTTTCACTTGCGCGAGTTGGGTCATAACTTCCTCCTTATAAAGTCGTCCTGGGCGGGAAAAACGCGTTTGGCACGTGTTCGACGCCTTGCGGCAGGACGCATAGCACGTCAAATCTAATACTATCAAATTTTAAGCCCTTTGCTTTTAAGTACGATTGCGCCGTAAGGGCGATTTTCTTTTGCTTGGCGGGCGTAACGGCCATCAGCGGGCCGCCGTACGCGCGGTAAGCGCGCGTTTTTACTTCCGCAAACACCAGCGTTTTACCGTCTTGGGCGATGATATCAACCTCGCCGTACGGGGCGGAAAAATTCCGCTCCAGGATACGCCATCCTTTTTCTTGCAAATAGCGGGCGGCCTGTTCTTCGCCCCGTGCGCCGGCGTCGGTCGTGTTCATGGCAAAATGGTGGGCGTAAGCAAGTTACGCACCGGGCCGAACGAACGGCGGTGTTCTTTGCAGGGGCCCAGTTCCCGCAGCGCCTGCATGTGCTTGGCCGTGCCGTAGCCTTTGTGCCCGGCAAAACCGTAACCGGGGTAGAGCGTGTCCAGCGTGGCCATGTAGCGGTCCCGGGTTACTTTGGCGATTACGCTCGCCGCCGCAATCACCAGGGATTTGGCGTCCCCGTCTATAACGGGTTCCTGGCGCATGGAAAGCCCTGCCGCCGGGTAAGGCCCGTCGATAAGCGCGACGGCTCCCGGTATATTCAAAAATTTTTGCGCGGCGCGGCGCATGGCCAAAAACGTGGCTTGTAAAATGTTTAAACGGTCGATTTCCGCCGCGGTGGCAAAACCGGTGGCGTATAAAACGTCGGACTGGGTTAAACGTTCAAAAAGTTCATCGCGTTTGCGTTCTGTTAATTTTTTACTGTCGTTTACTTCGTGGAACAGCGCGGCGCGGGAGGGGGGAATATAACAGGCACAGGCCACTACGGGGCCGGCCAAAGGGCCGCGGCCCGCTTCGTCAACGCCTATAAGGAAATTGGTTTCCAAGCGGAGGGCTTGTGTTTTGTCAAAATTAAAAAGACTGTTTTCCATGATACCCATTATAGCAATTCTCCGGCGGAATGCGCCGGATTTTTCCGTCAAAAAATGGCGCGCCGTTCGATAGTGGCCCGGCTGTTGCCTTGGAAATTCTTAACGGGAAGAAGCACCAGCTTATCATACAGAAATTGTTGGGCCGCTTTGGGGTACGATGGCAGATTGTCCGGCGGCAGGAGCGGAATGGAAAGATTGACGTTTACCGTTTCCGTCCTCGGGTGGCCCGTTTCGTCCGTAAACGTAACCGTGCGCTGTTCGTTTAAATGAATGTGTAATTTTTTGATGTTTTCATACTCGTGCGGCGTAATGCGAAGCCAGAGGGTTTTATCCTCGTTATACATGGCGAGGGATTTGGCCTCTTCGTCAAACACGATAGTAAAAGGGGCGCGTTTGTCGGTATCGTTAAGCAGGTAACGGTATAAGTTGGGGGTTAAATCTATCGGGCCCGCATATTGATAAACAGCAAATTGGCCTCCGGGCGTTTCAAAGACGCTGCGGGCGTTTACGTGCCGGACGGGAAAATCTTTTCCTTCGGCAGGATTCATGCGCTGTTCGACGGATAAAACCAGTTTATGCGCGTTGAAGTTTTGAACCGTCAGTTTATCTACGTCTTCCGTATAGCGGATACGAATATTGTCCTTTGGAAGTGTGCGGCCGGAAATCTCCCGTAAAATGTGTTTTTGATTCTGTGCCAAAAAACGCATGCGCGCGATAAAGCGGGCTTCCACTCCTTTGTCGTTTAGATGGGCCACGTGTTTAAACAGTTTATTTAAATGCGGGGTAAGCAGTCCAAATTCCTGCACGTAAAAACGCAGGGCGAGGAGGCCGAACATGTTGCGGTTTCCGTATTGGCTTTGCAATTCCCAGATGTTCGGCAGAAGGAGCGAGGGGTTGGGCTGGATTTTTAATAATTCCTGAATTTTTGTTTCGGGGTTCCACGGCGGAGAAGGATATTTATGATGCCCGGTTCGGTGCCACCGGGCCGCTTTAACGGCGGGAGCGACTTTTGCCGTCAGTTCGGCTTGGCGGGCGGCCGCCCGCACGTTTCTTGCCGTTTGTTCGGACATCTGTTCTGCGGCTTGTAACGCTTTTCTGCCCGAACGGCGCAGCCCTTTTGTTTGCGCCACGGCGTTTGTGGCCAAAAGAAGTGAAAGACAGCAGGCTGCAGCACGGAGTGGGGCAAAAGATATCATACTGTTAGTCTAACAAAAAAATCCCGGTTGTAAAGAGTGAAAAAGGACCCATAGCAGGCATAGGCCTTTTGGGGTGCCGGAGTGGATAAGTTGCCTGCCCCCGGCAAGACCCTGCGGGCGGCACCCTGCGGGCAGCTTTATGGGGCTCGCCTGTTCGTAGGGGGCGACATGTCCTAAACAGTGTGGCTTAACTAATCAGAAGAGTGCGGGTCCTCGCCGGACAGGCAAATAGGGAGGGGCGGCTCGCCCCTTGACTCGTTTTTTTTTTTTGATACATTGGGCTAAAGAGGCGGGCTGGCCTTATACGTTTGTACGTAAAAGAGTTTTACGTATGTTTAGTAACGATTTCCCGGCCAGTCCCTCCTCAAGAGACACCGGAAAGCGGGAAGAGCGGATTCCCCCGTTCTTCCCGCAATATAAACGAGGAGGGCATATGAAGAATAAAAAGAAAGCCTTTACGTTAACCGAGTTGTTGGTAGTGGTTATCGTAATAGGCGTGTTAAGCGCGGCAGTACTGCCGAAGTTTAGCAAAGTAATCGAAACGCGCAAGA
>JAUNWB010000160.1 GCA_030540535.1 Elusimicrobiales bacterium | reverse complement strand
CGCTGCTTAACGGCTTGGTCAAAATCCTGTGACGCAGAACAAACGGGCAAAACAGTTCTTGCCACCTGATTATGCAGAGAAGACGCCCCCGCCCAGGAAAAGACGCAGAACATCAAAATAAAAAATAAAATGCTGGTTTTCTTCATAATATAAAAATAGCGGATTTGGAGGAAGAGAACAAGGGCCTAAAGGCCTAGTTGCGGGTAGGCCCGCTTTCGCCAGACGTGCAAGGCAGAATAACACTGCGTTACTTCGGCTGATTTTTCAGATTTGAGCTAAATTTACGTTGCCAGTTGCCACCCGGCGGGCCACCGCTCGGCGTGGCTGTACACGTCAAGGGCAAGGGAAAGCAAAGTTAGCCAAATATGGAAAATGGTTGCCTGGATAAGCAAGAACGGGCAGAAAAATACTTTCTGCCCGTTCTGTGACTTGTAGAAGTTAAGTACAGTTGTTACAACACCAACCGTTATTTGGCGAGGTGTTTGGACAAATACTTGCTCATGTCAAACATGCTGATCTGTTTTTTGCCTTCGAAAATCGGGGCGAGTTTAGCATCAGAGTTGATCATGCGTTTGTTTTTGGCGTCCTGCAAGCCGTTTTTCTTGATGTAATCCCACATTTTTTTAACGACTTCGGTGCGGGGCAGAGCGGCGGAACCCACTACGGCCGCGAGTTCGGCGCTGGGGGTTAAAGGGGCCATAAATTTAGCGTTAGCTTTTGCCATATTGTTAATTCTCCTGTGTAGTAAGATGAAATGTTGTTTCTTTAATTTTAGTAAATTTGGAGCCCTATTGTACATAGGGCCCCGTTATAAATTCCGTCGGCTGGATTATTTCACTTTCGGCGCGGCGGCCAAGACTTCTTTGGAGCAGCCGTCTTCGTATTTTTTGAAGTTTTCGATGAACGATTTGGCCAAAGCCTCGTACTTAACCATGTACTCTTCTTTGTTTTTCCAAGAGTTAATCGGGTTCAAAATTTCAGACGGTACGCCTTCGCATTCGGTCGGGATTTGGAAGCCGAACACCGGGTCGGTGATGAAGTTCACTTTGGCCAGTTTGCCTTCCAAAGCCGCGTTGAGCAACGCGCGAGTGTATTTGATGCTGATGCGGCTGCCGACGCCATAAGGGCCGCCGATCCAGCCCGTGTTGACGAGCCAGCAATCCACGTTATGTTCCTGAATTTTCTTTTTCAAGAGTTCCGCGTACACGGACGGGTGCAAGGGCATGAAAGGCCCGCCGAAGCAGGTAGAGAACGTGCTGGTGGGTTCTTTTACGCCTTTTTCCGTACCGGCCACTTTGGCGGTGTAACCGCTGATGAAGTGGTACAAAGCCTGGTCGGGGCTGAGTTTGGAAATGGGCGGCATTACGCCGAAAGCGTCGCACGTCAGGAAAATGATATTTTTCGGGTGCGTGGCGCGTTTGCTTTCCACCGCGTTATCGATGAAGTTAAGCGGATAGCAGGCGCGGGTGTTTTCGGTCAGCGTATCGTCGTCCAAATCGAGTTTGCCGGTTTCCGGGTCGAACACCACGTTTTCCAAAACGGTACCGAAGCGGTGCGTGGTGGAGAAAATCTGCGGTTCGGCTTCTTGGTTAAGTTTAATCACTTTAGCGTAGCAGCCGCCTTCAAAGTTGAATACGCCGTCGTTATCCCAGCCATGTTCATCGTCGCCGATGAGGCCGCGGGTAATGTCGGCGGACAAGGTGGTTTTGCCGGTGCCGGAAAGGCCGAAGAAGATGGCGCTGTCCTGCTTATCGCCCACGTTGGCGGAGCAGTGCATCGTCATAATGCCTTTTTGCGGCAGGAGGAAGTTCATGATGGTGAACAACGCTTTTTTGTTTTCGCCGCCGTATTCGGAGCCGATTACGAGTACGATTTTCTTTTCAAAGTTAATGAGAATGGCGGTTTCGGAAACGGTGCCGTCGGTGGCCGGGTCCACTTTCATTTTGGGCAGGCAGACGAGCGTAAATTCCGGCACGAACGATTTTAATTCTTCCTGTTTGGGTTCAATGAACATATTTTTTACAAACAGGTTCGTCCAGGCACATTCGGTAATCGCGCGCACTTTCAAGCGGGACGCTTCGCTGGAACCGACGTACGCGTCGCGCACGAACAGTTCTTTATCCTGCACGTAGGCTTGCACTTTGGCGAAAATTTTGTCGAAGTATTCGGGCTTAATGCCTTTGTTGCTTTTGCAGTAGAAAAGTTTGCCTTCCACGTCTTTGGTTTCCACAAAGTAGCGGTCGTTGGGGCTGCGGCCGGTGTGTTTGCCGGTGCTTACGCACAAGGGGCCGCCGTAGACGACGTTGCCTTCTTCGCGTTTTAAAGATTCTTCATACAAGGCCGGAGTGGAGTAGTTCCAGTACACGGTTTTTTCGGTTTTGAGTCCCGCGTTTTCAAGTCCAAAGTCCGGCTTAAAAAAATCCGGTTTAGCATTCAATGTTTTCATGTTAATCCCTCGTTACAATTTTATCCCCGATTGTAATCTCGTTCGGAGCCGTTTTATCAAGCGCCCAGCGGATGCGGCGCACGCCTTCTGTAATAGAAGCCTTGTCCGCACAAAAGCTGATACGCAAATACCCTTCGGCACCAAACGCCCGACCGGGCACTACGGCCACCAACGCTTTTTCCAACAAATACTGCGCAAGCGCGTTGGAATCCGCGTTATAGTGGCTGAAATCTGCGAAAGAATAGAAAGTTCCCGCCGGTTTAATTACCCGCACATTCGGAATTTTGCTCAGTTCCTCCAAAAGCGCGTTGCGGTTTTCTTCCAGAATCTTCCGTAAATCCGAAATGCAGCTTTGGTCGCCGTTTAAAGCGGCCGCGGCGGCAGTTTCGGACAAATCGCTGTTGCAGGACGTACTCTGCGCCTGCATGCGGCCCATGGCCGCGATGAGTTCTTTATCAGCGGACACCGCCCACCCGATACGAAGCCCGGTAAGCCCGTACAGTTTTGATACGCCGTTAATAATGACAAGATTCTTGCCTTCTTTGGCGTACGCACACGGATTAGGGACGGTTTGCCCGTCAAAAACGAGCTGGTGGTAAATATCATCCATCACCAAAAAGAGATTGTTTCTTTCGGCAAATTCCACCACCGTTTTAATAAAATTTTCCCCGTAAATTTGGCCCGAGGGGTTGCACGGGCTGTTTATCAAAATGGCTTTGGTTTTGGGCGTAACGGCGGCCAAAATCTGCGCCGCGGTTACCTGAAGCCCGCTTTCCGGCCGCACGATGACGGGAATCCCCCCCGCCATACGCACCATTTCCGGGTAGCTGACCCAATACGGCGCGGCAAAGACGACTTCGTCCCCCGGATTGACGGCGGCCAGCAGAAAATTGAACAAAGCCTGTTTGGCACCCGCACTGACGAGTACATTGGCAGCCTCAAAACGGCGGCCGTAATGTTTTTCGGTATAGTTTAACACGGCTTCTTTCAAAGCGGGCGTGCCGGAGCTGGGCGAGTATTTAATTTTGCGGCTTTGGGCCTTTTCTATAATAGCGTCCACGGCCGCCTGCGGGGCGGGATAGGTGGGTTCGCCGCCGCCTAAATGGATGACGGCCTTCCCCGCGGCTTTGAGCGCACGGGCCTGGGCATTTATTTTTAAAGTCGGCGAATCGCCGATTTGCAAAGCGAGTTTACTTAAAGAAAGCGACATAATTTTCCTCTATCGACATTCTACCATTTAAATTAAAAAAATGGGCAGGTTGTTTTTGGAAAGAAGAAGAGCCTTTATAAACAGCCTGGATCCCGGGTCCGGCGGCACGCCGCGTCCCGGGATGACAGCAACGGTCAAAAAAAGAAGACTCCCGCACTTTGCAGGCCGCCACCATTTGGAAATGGCCTCTTAATAGCCGTACAGGATAGAATAACATTGTATTCGGCCGCTTCTTACTTTCGTCATTCCCGAGGCCTGCAATCGGGAATCTGTCGTTTCGCAACAACGAGATCCCGTACTACAACCTTACGGGATGACGTAACTTTAGTTTCAGCAGCCAACCATAAGCAACAACGGATAAGAAAATTTTTTCTTATCCGTTGTGCGTAAAGCGAAACTTAACACCAGCCGTTATTCAACGCCGTGCAGGATAGAATAACATTGTAGATGATTATATGATTTTTCAAAACCGCTCCGTATTGCGCGGACTAGTTGGGGCGCGGC
>JAUNWB010000159.1 GCA_030540535.1 Elusimicrobiales bacterium | reverse complement strand
AAAAAAAGTACAGAAATCAGAAACGGTTATTTGCAATTTTTCCACTCCAAGGGCTTGCCCGTTGTGGCTTCCAGCTCCCTTATCCCGCACTCGGACCCGACGCTCCTCTTCACCTCCGCCGGCATGGTGCAGTTTAAACCCAACTTTTTGGGTATCGACAAATCCCTCAAAAACGCCACCACCTGCCAAAAATGCGTCCGCACCACGGATATCGACAGCGTGGGTTTTACCGAACGCCATTTGACGTTTTTTGAAATGCTGGGCAACTTTTCTTTCGGCGATTATTTTAAGAACGAAGCCATCGCCTGGGCGTGGGAATACCTGACGAAAGTGCTGGGTATCGACCCCGAAAAACTCTCCGTCAGCATTTACAAAGGCGGCATCGCCCCGCGCGACGAAGAAGCCTACAACGCCTGGCTGAAATACGTGCCCAAAGAACGCATTTTCGAACTCGGCGAAGACGATAACTTTTGGACGATGGGTCCCACCGGCCCCTGCGGCCCGTGTACGGAAATCTATTACGATTTCGGCGACAAAGGCTGCAAAAACCCGCATTGTGATATTACGTGCAACTGCGGCCGCTACGTGGAAATTTGGAACCTGGTGTTTACCCAGTTCGACCGCCAGGAAGACGGCACCTTAAACGCGCTTCCGCATAAAAATATCGATACGGGCATGGGCCTCGAACGCTTGTGCATGGTGATGCAAAACGCCAAAAACGTGTTTGAAACCGACCTGTTCACCCCGCTTACCGCGCAGGCCAAAAAGATTTAAACGTAAAAGGCGAAACGAAAGAAGAAATTTCCGCGCTTCGCATTATTGCGGACCACGTGCGCAGCTCCAGCTTTTTGATTGCGGAAGGCATTTTGCCTTCCAACGAGGGCCGCGGCTACATTTTGCGCCGCTTAATCCGCCGCGCCGCGCGCTACGCCAAACTGATGGGCAACGACAAACCGTACTTGTATACGCTTGTGCCCGTGGTGCAATCTATTTTCGCGGGGCTGTACCCGGAAATCGACAAAAATTTAAGCCACATCCAGGACGTGCTGAAACAGGAAGAAAGCACCTTCTTAAAAACCCTGGTAACCGGCGAAGAAAAGCTGGCCGCCCTGCTGGCTTCGTGCGGAAAAACCCTGCCGGGCGAAGAGGCGTTCCACCTGCACGAAACGTTTGGTTTCCCGCTCGAGCTGACCAAAGAAATCGCCGCCGCCAAAGGTGTGACGGTGGATGAAGCGGGATATTTAAAGGCCAAAGAAGCCGCGCAGGAAAAAAGCCGCTCGTACGCGGATGAATTTTCCAAAGAAAAAGCCGTCATCTTGCAGAAAATCGACAACGGCTATCCCGCCACAGAATTTGTGGGGTATGAAACGCTGTCGTGCGACGGCGAAGTGCTGGCTCTTCTCGACGAAAAATTTGAATTTGTGGACGCGTTAAACGGCGACGGTTTTGCCGTGTTCAACAAAACGCCTTTCTACGCCGAATCCGGCGGACAGGTGGGCGATACGGGCGTAATTTTGTCCGGCGGACAAGAAACCGCGCGCGTGACCGATACGCAAAAACCGCTCGGCAAAGTGTATTTGCACAAAGTGTCCGGCTCGCTTAAAAAAGGCGAAAAAGTGACGCTGTCCGTCGACGAAGCCCGCCGCAAACGCTGTATGGCCAACCACAGCGCCATTCACTTGGTAAACGCGGCCCTGCGGCAGGTGTTCGGCACGTCCGTGCATCAGAGCGGGTCTTACGTGTCACCCGAACGCTTCCGCTTCGACTATACGCTTTCCAAAACGCCGACCGCCGAAGAATTAAACAAAGCGTGGGCGATTGCCAACCGCGCGGCCGAAAGCGCACTGCCCGTTTCGTGCGAAGTCCGTCCGCTGGCGGATGCCGACAAATTGGGCGCGGTGACGCTTTTGGGCGAAACGTACGCCGATCCGGCCCGCTTTGTGTTGATGGGCGGCGATTTTAATCATCCCGAAGCCAAGTACAGCCTGGAACTCTGCGCCGGAACGCACGTGAAAAACACGGCCGACGTAATGACCGTTCTTGTGCTGAAGGAAGGATCCGTTTCCGCGGGCGTACGCCGTATTGAAGGCGTGGCGGGTTATGCGGCGCTTGATTATTTGAAAAACGTCAACGCGCAGGCGGAAGAATTGGCTTCGCGCTTGGTCGTCCCGGCCAAAGACGTGTTTACGCGCGTGAACGCGATTATGGACGAACTGAAAGAAGTCAAAAAACGCTACACGCAATTTAGAGAAAAAACCTTGGCCGCCGGCGGCGTAAACGAAATGACGTTTACGATGAAAAACGGCGCGTCCCTGGTACTCCGCAACGCCGAAGGCGCGGAGCCCAAAGAACTGCGCAACATCGCCGATACCATCGCCCAAAAACACCAGCTGGCGCTCATTATCGTTACGTGCGATAAAGAGGGCAAGCGTTCGTTCGTCGTCAAAATGGCGGGCAAACTGCCTAATACGGACGCGGTAACGGTCGCCAAGCAGATCGCGGCTGATTTGAACGGCCGCGCCGGCGGACGGCCCGATTTTGCCCAGGGCGGCGGCGAAGCCAAACGCCCGGTGCAGGACTTAATCGGCGCGTTAAAAGAAACGCTGTAAGTTTTACGGACCGCAAACAAAACTCCCCGGAAGAAATTTCTTCCGGGGAGTTTTTTGTATTTATATTTTGTTGTTGCCGTTTGTGCAGGCTTTTATCCTGTTTATAAAACGCCTCAAGGCGGAAAAACGTTTTTACTTGTTTGAGCGAAGCGAGTTGTAAAAACGTCCGCAGAGAGTGCGTTTTATAGAATCAGGCCTGCGAGTTTTTTGTTACTTTTTGCCGACGCAAAAAGTAGGGTAATCTTTTGCTTCTTTTCGAAAGAAAAAGAAGAATACTCTTATACAATCCGGCTGATAACTGCCAGCAGGGTAACCGGCAGCGGCTCCGTCTGGCGGAAAATAACCGACGGCATCAGCCCGTGCGTACCGGCCACCGTCAGCGTATAATCCCCCGTTTTAAGCGCGATGGGCGAGTTGAACGGCTCGGTGGAGCGTTGGATCAGTTCGTCCAGCTGCGATTCCTCCGTCCCGGCACGGCCGCCGCGGCTGTCCGACATTTTTAACGTCACCGACACCAGCCTGCGCTTGCGGTCCTGCAGCGTACCGCCATTATCCGCAAGAGCGGCGGGAAGCGTTTGAAGTTCCGCCTCATACGTAAGTCCCGCGTGTACGCACGTCATCGGGCGCGGCAGCGTTATTTTCCCGTTTGTTACAATGAGCCCCGAAACCGGGCTCCCGTCCGCCAGCACGCCCACTTCGCGCCCTTCTAAATGCTCCAAACCGCCCAGTTCCGCAAACGCCGTATCCGCCTTGCGCGATACCGACGCATCCAAAAATACCTGGTCCTGCGGTTCTTTGCTGGATAAACGCTGCAACAGTTTTTCGATAAAATACCGGCCGTCGCGCTCCACGGCAAACCAAACTTCGTCATACCCCCGGTTGGGAATCGTACACACGCTGCGAAAAAACCCCTGCGTAGTGTGATGCGTCCATGCGCACAGGTTTTCCTCGGCCAAATACGTAAGTGTGGCAATTTCCCCGCCCGACAGTACGCACCACACCAAGTTGTCCGGCTCCTGCTGGTAACAGACTTCCCGAATCTCCTGGTTAAAAAACAGGTGTTTGGCGCAAAGGGTTAAATCACTCCCGGTATAGGAGGCGGAGTTGTAATCGTAATAAAAATCCCGCAGAGCCCCGCCGCGCGCCTGTACAAACAACGCCTTATTGCCCACCATCACCGGGAGCGCCCGGCTGGCGCCGCGTTCGCTTTGCTGTTCGATTTGCACATTGTACGGGGTCAGCGCGCCGGAGCTGGACACCGTCCATTCGCTTCCGGCCGTAAATACCAGCAGTTTCCCCGCCACGGCTACGGAATGGATGGCGTTCAACTTTTTGCCGGACAAATTGATGCAAAAACTGTCCGAATCTTCCAGCGCGCCGCGCATATGCCCAAAATGGCTGTGTTCGCCGGTTCTGGAGAACCAAATCGTCTGTGCTTCGGCCCGGGGTCCGGCAAGCCCCAAACGGTCCTGATAAAAGAATACGCATGAAGGATAACCCGATTTGGGGCTGAACGAACCTTCCGCCCAGTCCGCAGTCCAATCCTCCCCGCCCA